>WGAQ01000001.1 GCA_015494735.1 Caldifarciminota bacterium
AACCCGTATGGCCCAGGAAGAAATTGATAATCCTCATCGGAATAGTTCTGGGAATCATACTTGCAATGGGAATAGTTCTCCTGTACGACCTAATTGACCGCAGAATCAACTCTCCGCTTCAGTTGAAGCGCGTTATGGGAGGAGATTATCCCGTATTCTTCTCCCGGAACAGTTTGAGGAAATTCATTGCATTGAACGGATGGGACAGGATACACTGCATGGGGAAAGGACCTGAGGACATAGAGAGTTATCCCATGGACGAGGCAAATGCTGTATGCATCAATCCCAGGGGAATGGATTCCCTCGAATTAATACAGGTGCTCAGAAAGGCAGAGCAGAAACCAATCGTGTTCCTGTTTGAATGATAGAGGCTTTCCATAGGATATTCAAGACAGCCTTCTTCAGAATAACGGCTTCCGCTCTCGGATTTCTGACTGTGGTCATAACTTCCAGGTACCTCGGACCTGAAGGCAGAGGCATACTGGCCCTATTCATGAATACTGTTATCACAGTCGTCGCATTTTCGGGAAGCTTCCAGGCCAGCATCGTCTATTTCGTGGGAGCGAGGAAGAAGGACTACAGGACGATACTGGAGAACCTAATTCTCATCGCAACCATAACCGCCCTGATATCCATGGGGGCATCCCTCATATTTCCGGCCCTCATACCCCATACCGCAGCACTTCCCATTGCCGTCCTCTTTTTCTCCCTGACTCTCTACATGGAAGGTCTGGCCTATGCACGGGACCATCTGCTACATGCGAATCTGTTCAAATCCCTTCCATCGATAATCTCCTTCGTGCTGATTGCCACGATGCTCATCCTTCTGAACAGGAGGGAAGCAGGTGTAGCAATCTGGATGTGGACCATGGGCTTTCCCCTGACCCTTCTCCTTATGAGAGCACGAATCCCGGTAAAACTCATGCCCGATATCCCGGTTTTGAAGATGCTCATATCCCATGGCATATTCGTCGCCCTCTCCACCTTCATATCCAGAATCTTCTACAGAATCGATTTCTTCTACCTGTCCCGGATGAAGGGAGATGCAATGGCGGGGATTTACTCCGTTTCCATGACGGTTGCAGATATCAACTTCCTGATATTCAACATGATTACCACGGCATTCATGGGAAAGATGGCGGGGGATGAATCCAGAAACTACGTGAAATACGGATTGTTCTATCTGCTCCTGATGGAAATCGGATACATTCTGTTCCTGCTCATAACCGGAAACACCCTGATTCCCATCGTATTCGGACAGGAATTCGGAGAGGCCTTTATGCCAGCACTAATCCTGTCCATCGCCATCGTATTCTACACCATGGGCTCCCTCATGGCCATATACCTGAATGTCCGCCTCGGGAAAACACACGTACCCTTTGCAATCGCCATAACGGGGCTCCTCTTCAAGGGGGCCATCGCGTATCCCCTCGTGAAGAATTACGGAATGACAGGTGGGGCAATAAGTTCGCTGATTTCCTATGCTTTAACATTTGTCCTGTTCGCCCATGCATATCTCCAGACTTCTGAAGATTAGTTTCTGGATTACCTTCCTCCTCGGATACGTGGGCGTATTCGGATTCGTGATAGACCTGGGACCATTCTCCCTCTACCCCTTCAGGTTATTTTACCTCATACTCGTATCCATCCTTGCAGTAAGGTGGCTCACCGATACCCGCGAAGTGGTCAGATTCTTCCACAGCGGTGTAAGGTATGGCTGGTTCTTCATGGCATGGCTCGTCTATTTGATATTTCTGAGCATCTGGATAGTGAATGTGGATTATGCCAAGAACGAGATTTTCAACCTCCTCATCCTCCTGACCTTCATCCTCATTTCCATATATCTGATAGAGGATGAGCAGGACTTCCAGACCCTTATGAAAATATGGCTCTTCTTCTACATCCTGAATCTCGCAATCGGAATGTGGGAGGTGATGACCGGGAATCATCTTCCAACCTCCAAGTATCACATAAGTTCCTTTTCCACATACAAGGCAGAGGTATCCATACTGTACAAGAGGAGTTTCATGCCCACCACATTCTTCAACAACCAGAACAACTTCGCCACGTATCTCACCCTTTCCATTCCAGTGGTGTTCTTCTACGTAAGAAACACTCTGTGGAGATTGCTCCTGTCCGGAGCAGGGGTTTTCCTCCTCCTCGCAACCCTTTCGAGAGCCAATCTCATCGCCCTGTTCGTGGAAGCCCTTGCTCTTCCATTCTTCCTGTCCCGCAGGCAGAATGCGATTTACATTCCCGTTCTGATAACCTCCATGGTGCTCTCCGTATTCACCGTTTATGTGATTGCCACCACCCCGCTGGGCATAAAGGACCAGCGAATCCAGAGGTTCTACGAAAATGTGCGTATGAAAATAGTCAACTTCATGAAGGGGGGTATGGGGAAGAGGGAACTTTCAACCCGCATAAGAATCGGGCTCATACAGAACTCCATATACTACTTCGAGAAGACCTCCGGTCTCGGCACGGGTCCGGGGCAACTGGAATACTACATAGACAAATACCCCATAGCCTACACATATTATCTGAAGAATCCCCACAACTGGTGGCTGGAGATTCTGGCCAAGTACGGAATACCCATCTTTATACTGTACATCCTGTTCCTGATTTACCTGTTTTACAACTTTCTGCACTTCCGACAATGTCCCCTCGCAAGGGGCTTTGCCATCGCACTGCTGGGATTCATACCAGGCTCCATAAGCCCATCCGGAATGATGACATTCTTCCCCATGTGGGCCTTCTTCATAATGTCCATAGGGTACATAAAAGTTCTTGCAGGAAAAAAGAAATGCATTCTCTAATCTTCCTCAAGGAGTTTCCTCCTCAGGTCCCAGTCATCATCCTGAAGTAATTCCATCAGTTTCCTCAACTCATCCATATCCATCTCCTCGAGACGGGAAAGATATTTCTCCTCCAGCAACTTCTGCACCTCGAGCATTCCGGAGGAGCGAATCCTGAATTTTATGCGCCTTATGAGTTCCTCCCTTTCGTCCATCATTCCACCGGAGTGAACAGGAGAAATATGATGCCCGTGGCCCCGAACCAGAGGCCAAGATATCCCAGCAGATGGCTCAGATGCGGCAAGAAGTATATGTGCTCCAGGAATCTGGAGATGGGATAGAGGACCGTAAGGAACATCATGGAAGAAACGATTATCCTGAATATCATGGAGGGGGTATTCCTCAGTATAAGGCCGGCAATCACATTTAGAAGTCCCATGTACAGGAAACCGAAGTCCGGAATGTAGTCCATTTCCATCCTGTAGGCGGCCATCCGGATTATAATATCCACGAGAATCAATCCCAGCCCGAATAGGGTGTTGAAGGTCATGGAGAGAAAAGTTTATAGGAAGGAAGAGCGGGCGACGGGATTCGAACCCGCGACCCCCAGCTTGGGAAGCTGGCGCTCTACCCCTGAGCTACGCCCGCTCGAAATAAATTTTATAGCATCCGGGGAAACGAAAGAAGGGGGAAATGGAGCCCCCTACTTCTTCGAAGTTCTGGTGGTCTTCTTCCTGGATTTGGTGCTCTTCTTGCTGGAAGTCCCGGACCCCTTTGCAACCACGTACTTCCTGGATTCTTCCTTTATGTGCTTTATGAGGTCCGCGTAAATGTCCGTAATGGAAAAGTCCCTTCTGCTCATCATCCTTTCCGCTATTTCCAGGGCCTTATCCAGAGGGACTTCGGAGCCATCTATCCAGGTGAAGTCGGGGACGAATCCGCTCACTATTCTGTCAGCGATGGCAAAGGTGAATGCTCCCATCACAGTTCCGCTGTTTACCGCTGTGTTTATTCCTATCTTGGCATGGGGACCGACCATGGCTCCAAGGAACTGTCTGCCCGTATCGATTTCCTTCTTCTCCGGATAGTAGAAGGCTTTTATCTTTCCATAGGTGTTCTTGAGATTGCTGAAGTTGGTTCCCGCCCCTATGTTGACCCATTCGGCCACTATCGTATGCCCCATGAAGCCATCGTGCTGCTTGTTGGAGTATCCCCAGATTATGCTGTTGGTAATCTCGCCACCCACCTTGGAAACGGGTCCTATGGCCACATTCCCCAGGATTCGGGTCATGGGCTGAACGACGCTGCTTCTTCCGATATACGCGGGTCCCTCTATATAACTGTTCGCCCTTATGACTGCGCCGCTGTCTATGAATATGCTTCCCTTGGAAGCATCCAGTATGACACCCGTCTCTATGGTAACGCTCGTGTCTATGAAGATATCCGGCGTGCTTATCATGGCAACACCCTTGTAGGGCTTGAAGGACTTCTTGCCGGATATCTGATGGTCCTTTATTATCTGGTCATGGATGTAATCCAGAAACTCCCAGGGGGTCTGGAGCAGAATCACCTCCTCCAGCTTCTCCACATCCCCATCCCAGTTGTCGGGATTACGGACATCGAAGACGCGGAACTTCTTCAGGTATGCTCCGAAGGGCCTGCCATTGGCATCCAGGAAGAGGGTATCCTTCTCCTTGCGGAAATTGGGATACTTCTTGAAGTAGATCGTGGGGAGCAGAAGTATGGTTTCACCATCGTGCTTGTTCTCCGGAAAGGAGGAGAATAGCCCCCTGAGTTCCTTCCTGTGAGTATAACCGAAGACATTGCCGTACAGTTTGCTTATCCTCTCCAGGAAAGTGAAGATACCAATTCTCAGGTCCCACGTGGGCCTGGTCCACGTGAAGGGAAGGAATTTTTCCCAATCGTAGTCTAAAAGTAATGTAACGATCATAATTGCGAAAATTTTAAAGGACAGGTCAACAAACCGGCGAAATAATCCCGCCAGTTCCCGTCCTCTAACAGGCATTGGAACACCCCCGGAGAAGGCCCATGGAATTGCGTCAGGAAGGGACCGAGTTAAAAGCAAAGGGGCCATGAGGGAGAAGAGGTAAGCATACGGAAAGAAGAACCCGGAGAACTCCCAATACGCACTACGGGAGAAGAGTAAAGAATGGGCACAAATCCTGTCCCCGCCATCACCTTTGACATCGAGGGAAAGTAAAAGCCGATTTATGCCTGTATATAGGAGAAAGCGGACAGCCATCCGGGCCCCGGAGCCCATGTCTTCCCGGGAGCGTAAAGTTTCTTATCCAAAAGGAATGTTCCACACTTTTCCCGCTCTCTTCTACCACCTGAGCGCATACAGAAAAACATCATCCATACCAGCAGGAGTGCACGCATATCAAGAGCTGAAGCATTCCAGAATCGGCCACGCCTGTAGTCCATTTTCCTGCCCGGGACCATAACCTTAAAATTGTCCCATTATGAGCAGGATTTATGCCCGTATTGCCGGAATCGGTCATTATGTTCCACCGGCCCGCCTCACCAACCACGACCTGGAGAGGATAGTGGAGACATCCGACCAGTGGATAACGGAGAGAAGCGGCATAAAGGAAAGGAGAATCGCGTCCATAGATGAGAACACATCGGACCTGGGCTATAAATCCGCTCTGAAAGCCCTCGAGGATGCTGGAATGAAGGCGGAGGATATAGATTTCATCGTCTCCGCCACCAACACCCCTGACATGATATTCCCCGCGACGGGATGCCTGGAAGCGGCAAAACTGGGGCTGAAGGCCCCCTGCTTCGATGTACAGGCAGGGTGTCCCGGAGTGATTTACGCTCTGGAGGTGGCGAGGGCATTCATAGAATCCGGAATCTACAGAAATGTGCTGGTAATAACTTCTGAAGTCCTATCCAGATTCGTCAACTGGAAGGACAGGACCACATGCGTCCTCTTTGGAGACGGAGCAGCATCGTATGTGCTAACTGCGTCCAGCGAACCCGGATTCATCGGCTCCTGTCTATCCGGTGATGGCTCTCTGGGGGACCTGTTGAAATTTCCGGCGGGGGGTGTCAGGGAGCCTGCGAGCGAATACACGGTGAAGAATCACAGACATGCGGTCTTTATGCAGGGTAGAGAGGTGTTCCGGTATGCGGTGAGTTATATGGCAAAGGCCAGCCTCAAAGCCCTGGAAAGGTCGGGCCTTTCACCGCAGGATATCGACTGGGTCGTTCCCCACCAGGCCAACAAGCGCATAATAGATGCCACTATGGATAAACTGGGATTGCCCCATGAGAAAGCTTACGTAAACATAGACAAATACGGAAACACATCCGTCGCCACGATAGGAATAGCCCTTTCGGAGATGAAGGAGAAAGGACTTCTGAAAAGGGGACAGAATGTCCTGATAGTGTCCTTCGGTGCAGGATTCACGTGGGGAGCAATAGTATTCAGGTACTGAAGGGTGGCTTAAGGGGCTCTATAGTAATTCTCCTGCCGCTATCGGTTTCAAGAACTATCCGTCCACAACACTCCTCCACTATTCTACCCTCGTATATGTACCTGCACGTTCCAGCCCTGGCAAAGAGCCTGTAGGTGTGTTCATCCACCTGAGTGAGGACGGGATTGGCCACAACCCTGCGCCTCCCCTCCCACGTGTCTATCTCCAGATAGTACCATCCGAACAACTGCATGGTTCCGGGAGAAATGTTAAAGTGGAATTGCCTTCCGCATTCGAATCCGGACAGGAAGGACGGCCATGTCGGAACACATCCTCAATTTTGTGTAAAGCCATGATGCAGCCATACCCCGAGCCTTCTTCTCTGGAAACCCCCGTTTAACTGAACACACACCGGATAAGCAGGTCTCTCAGCGGCTTCCTTCGGGCCAGCCTTATGCACCCTCATAGCAACAGGGTGAAGCTTATGTGAATGCCCAATATTTTCTCCCTCCACCGATTCAGCCTCCTTTACTCGAGCATGCGATGTCCAGCGAAAGAGGTTCTATCGCGGGTGTTTAAACTTTCCCCTATGAAGTCCCAACCTTATAAAGGAAAGATAGTTTTCTATCACGATAACCTTGATTATGGTCAGAAACTGGAGATTGCCCGCCGATATGGATATAACGTAAACTCCCTTCCATCCAGGCACTTCGTATTCGATGCAGGAAGGTACGACAGGGGAGCCATGTCCGATGACCAGTACGGGGCCCTGTTCCGGGGTGATGAGGCGTATGCCGGGAGCAAGAACTTCCTGAAGATACTGGACAGGGTGAAGGACATATTCGGAAAGGGTTATGTGGTCCCCACCCATCTCGAGAGGGGAGCGGAGCACCTGCTCTTCAAGGCATACGTGGAGGAGGCAGGAAAACTCCACTGGCACAATCCCACCCCCACCCTCCGCATACTGGCCCGCCAGTTCAAAACGGAAATCACGGAAGATGCCGATATCGTCTATATAAACGAGGACGACATCACGACCCTCAGGGAACTCCTCGAAAAGTACAGGGGGAAACTGAGAGTCGTCAATGCCAACCGCATATTCTCCAACACCGCGAGGGCCAAACTGGAAGGAAAACTGTCCGGCAATCTTAAGGACCTCCTGAAGGAAATTACGGCCGGTGCCGATATAATGATACTCTCGGCCACAGAGGACCTCTTCTCCCACGTGGGTGCTCTGGTCATAACGGACGACCCGGAGATTTACAGGAAATTCCAGATGTGGGTGGTCTCCTTCGAAGGGCTCCACACGTATGGAGGACTGGCAGGAAGGGATATGGAGGTAATAGCAACAGGTCTGGAAGAAGCCCTGAGGGAAGACTACTGGCAGTGGCGATTTCAGGAAATGGAAGGCCTCCACAGACGTATAAGGGACCTCGGATATAAGGTATCCCCGTACAATGCCCGCGGATTCGCGGTGGATATGGAGAACCCTTACGGATTCAACCTGGCCCTCTTCCTCTCCGGAGCCGTCAGGGGATGGGCGGAGGATGACCGCCTCCTGATTCAGCCCGGAAAGAGGGCATACATGAGGGAGCACATAGACCACTTCGTGAAGGTGATGGAGTATCTGAAGGACGAGACTCTTCCCACGCTGAAGCCCGCCGTAAAGGTGGAAAACAACAGGCCGGAAGCCCTCCTGTTCGAAATAGAGGGGAAATTGAAGAGGTACAGGGAAATAGCCTACAGGGGATTCCCGTACAGGTTCAAGGGAGTGGAACTGCTGATTCACAGGGATAAAGACTATCGCAGGAAGGCGATAGAGGAAGCCGGATACAACACATTCCTCCTCAAATCGGAGGACATATACATCGACCTCCTGACCGACAGCGGAACATCCGCCCAGAGCGATGAGCAGTTTGCAACGGCCATCCGGAGCGACTTCAGGGATGCGTACGGAATGCTGAAGGAGGCCGTGGAGGAGATATTCGGATTCCCCTACTTCGTCCCCACCCATCAGGGACGGCAGGCGGAGTTCATGATTTCACAGGCCCTCATAAAACCCGGCCAGTATGTGATAAACAACATGTACTTCACCACCACCAGATTCCA
>WGAQ01000002.1 GCA_015494735.1 Caldifarciminota bacterium
TGTAATACACCGTCATGGAGCCCGCGGGAAATCTCTCCAGCAATTCCTCCCTCTCGTATCCATAGTCCACGATGATGATGTATCCCCTTCTCAGGATTTCCACCTGTCTCCTCAGAAATTCCAGAGCCTGGATGGAAACATCGTAAATCACTCCATCGGGGGCATCTTCAGGCAGGATATCCAGGTCCACTTCGGGACCCTCTACGAAATGACTCCTGTCCTTCACATACAACTCCACCCACCTGTTCCCCTTCCTTTTGAATCGGCGAAAGGGAATGGCATCCAGAAGTTCGTTGTGGAAGATAATCCCCTCGAAGGGATTCACCTCCTGCAGGTTATCTATCCACAGGGCCGAAGAGCCAAGGAGCTCCCTCTGCCTCCTGCGCATGGCGGGACTCTTTTCCAGTATGAAGTACCTGAAATCCACCTTCTTCCTCCGCATACAGGAAATCACATCCAGTGCAAAGTGCCCTTCCCCCGCCCCTATCTCCAGAATATCGATGGGGGGATTCCATATACGCATGAAGTACCGGGCAAAGGTATATCCAAAGAGGACCCCGGTGGTGGAGGCAGTATAGTAATCCCCCTCCTTTCCAATCACCCGGCGCGTGGCATAGTATCCCTTCTGCGGGTTGTAGAGCAAATCTTCCACGAAATGGTCGAATCTCTCTAAACTCTCTTTACCCATTCGTAAAGCCCCCTCAGGACTGCATATGGCTCGTGTTGAAAATCGTGAAGGTAGTGCCTGTAATACCGATAGAAGCCTCCGGTGGCAAATCGTTTCCTGTGGGGATATATCCTGCGAAAGTGCTCGATGATGGCCTTTATACTCTCGAATAATCCGGACAGGATTGCCTCACCGGTGTCGTTTCCTATGTTCCTCCTGACTTCCTTCAGAGAAACATCGGGAAGTAAGTCCGCACCGCTCTTCAGGGACGAGAGCCACATCCCCGCTCCGGGCAGGATAACTCCTCCATAAAATTCCTCCCCCACGAGGTCTATGACGGTGGCAGTCCCGAAATCCACCATTAAACTCAATTCCCCCACTGCAAAGCGGACGAAATGAGCCTTTGCAATCCTGTCGCTCCCCAGGGTTTTGGAATAGTTGAGAGGAACGAGGGAATTATCGTAGGTGATAACCTTCACATTCCCGGCAAGAGAATGCGGCTCCAGCCCGGATTTTACAGACGAGACCGCCACGACATCGGCCCCCTTCAGAAAGTCCACCAGTTCCGCAATATGGGAGTAGTCGAAGACCGCAACCCTGTCAAAACGCCCGCTCCTGTCGGTTATGGCGGCTTTTATGCGGCTGTTTCCGGCATCCACGAGCCCGAATTTCATGGATACGTGTACTCCACGCTTCCCCTTCTATTCTCCCATACGACCACCCTCAAAGACCTTATGCGATTGCCGAGGCGCTCTTTCAGTCTCTCTCCCACCCAGATGGCTATATTCTCTGCAGAAGGGTTTCCATCCATGCGAACCACTGGCTGACCATTGGCCTCCAGTAAGTCGGCGAGGGGGTCATCCCTCCGGAGGAGGGTCCTGTGATCCAGTTCCAGAAGGATGGACTTCACTTCGTTGAAGTCTATGACGAAACCCACCTCATCCAGCTCCTCCGTTTCGATTTCCACGACGAAGAAGTAATTGTGCCCATGCAGGAATCGGCATTTTCCCGAGTAATCGAGGATGCGATGCCCCGCAGCGATTTCGTACTCGTACCGAAGTTTCATCCCCAAAAGTTTATAGATGAATCAACGGGAAACACTCGCTCCCAGAACTTCCGGAGCGAACTGCTCATACAACTCGTTGTAATAATCCTCCACCTGCCCGGAAACCACCTCCCATCTGTACTTCCTCATCACATCCCTGTACCCCTCTTCCGCGAGCCTCCGGGCCAGGGGGCGGTTGCTCAGGACCCTCACCACCTTATCTGCCAGGTCCAGATGGTTCTCCTTTTCGAAGAGGAGGCCATTCCTGCCATCCTCCACCACCTGCCTGTATCCATCTATATCGGATGCAACCACGGGCCTTCTGGATGCCATGGCCTCCAGGAGTACTATGCCAAAGCTCTCGTTTCCGGTGGCGGGAGAAACGAATACATCCGTGCTGGTGTAATACCTGGGCAAATCCTCGTAGGGCACCTTTCCGGTGAATATGACCCTGCTCCTGAACTCATCCCGGACGAATTGCTCGTAGTATGCCCTGTACGGCCCATCTCCCACGATTACGAATATGGTATCGGGAACGTATTTGAGGATTTCCGGAACGGCCAGCAGAAGGAACTTCAACCCCTTTCGCGGCTCGAGCCTTCCCACGAATAGCACCTTTCTGGACTCAATCTGCGAAAGCCATTCCAGCGGAGGATTATCCGGATTGAATCTGGACACATCGACCCCGTTGGGTATTATCCTGTACTCTCCGGGAAAGTACATGGCTATGGAGCGGCGGGCCACTTCCGAAACAGCAATTCTTCCGTGGAGCTTCCTGAAATAGTGCTCCAGATAATTCTTGAAGAGCATGTAGAGGAGATTCCTGTCGTGGGCTGCATGAAATGTGGCCACGTTTATGCTCCTGCTGTATTTCAGGGCCAGCATCGGAAGAACCGGAGCGATGGGTCCATGGATATGGATGAAGTCGTAATTGCCCTTCTGCACGATGTCCTTCACCACTTTGTGGATTCTGGGGGACAGGGTGATGCTTCCGATGGATTTGTTGACGGGAATCTTGAAGGAGCGTCCCACCCTGATTACGTAAGGCGGATCCACGTATTTGACTCCGTCCGTGAAGTTGGCTGTCAGGATAAAGGTTTCGTGTCCTCTCCTTCTCAGATGGGCGGCAAGGTGGTGTATGTGCTCGCTGATACCACCGGGATGGGGATAGAAGATGTCGGAGACGAAAAGGATGCGGTACTTCATGATTCAGCCTCCCGGCGCAGTATACGAACAAGCCAGACGACACCGAACAGGATGGCAAGTACGGAAACTATGTGGGCCAGTTTTATTCCCATGACGCTGTCGGAATCCGGGCGGAAGAATTCGATAAAAAAGCGGATAATTCCATAGTTTATCAGATAGACAGCCACGAGGGCTCCCCTCTTCCTGAACCACCCCGCCTCCTTGAGGTAATAGAGGATGAAGAAGTTGGCCAGGTCCAGTAATCCCTCGTAGAGGAAGGTGGGATGAAATGTTTCGTAATCCCGATATCCGGGGAGCCTGCTGGACGGAGGGATGTATATGGCCCACGGCAGGTCCGATGGGGGACCATAGAGTTCCTTATTGAAGAAGTTTCCCCACCTCCCTATGGCCTGCCCCAGAGCCAGATAGGGCATAACCAGATTGGCCAGGAGCCAGAAATCCCATCCCTTGATGCGGGCGATTATGTATCCCGCGAGCAATCCCCCTATCACACCTCCGTATATTCCAAGTCCCCCATGCCAGACTGCCAGTATCTCGGAGGGATGCTTTCCGTAGTAGTCCCAGTTGGGAATGACGTGGTAAAGGCGGGCACCGAGCAGGGCGAATATGATTACCCAGAAGGCGGCATTCTCGAACTGATTCCAGTCCACATCGATTTTGAACTTCCTGAAGTCCCGGTTGAGGAAATACAGTCCCAGGAAGATGGCTATAACGTACATCAGGCCGTACCACCTGACCTGAAGGGGACCGATATGGAGGATGACGGGGCTTATATCCATGTCCTTGAGAATCAGATAAAGGAGAATGTACAGGGCAGTTGTAATAAGCCAGAGGATGAAGTATTTTCCGGCAGCGGGTTTGCTCATCGACGGCGAAAATTATAAACTTCATGCGCACATCCTTATAATTTTGCCATGATACTGCACGATTTTTCCGCTCAAACCATCCTGACAATCCTGGTATATATCGGCTTTGTATGGGTCTTCATAGAATCAATTATGGATGCCCTGGATTTCGGTGGATACAGCCCCCTGCTGGTGATGGCATCCTTCGCCCTGTGGCAGTTTCTCCTGATAAAGGCAGGGATACCCGGAATAATCCTCACCTTTCTCCTCATCACAGTCAATCACTTTATAAGCACGAGCCAGAAGAGACACTGGCAGAAGCTGAACGAGAAGGCCCTGAGAATTTCATGGCAGTTGTCCATCCCCATGTCGGGCCACTTTCCCCCCGTAAGGGTTCTGAAGCCATCGGAAATCAAGGAGGGATTCGGTATTTCCAGGGGAGAGGCGAAGAAAATCATCAATGCTTTCGCCATCAATCCCATGAACCCCCGGATTTTCCTCTTCCCGGCGCTGGTCGAATATTTCTCCGACGATGCGATTGCCTTCGTCATATCCCATGAACTGGGCCATATACTCCTGGGACATCTGCACGAGCAATGGAAGAAGAATGAGCAGAAAGACCTTTGGAGGATACTTGGAATGACAGCAGGTGCCATCCTCGGAGGTCTCCTGAGTGGATGGAAAGGAGTCATAATCGGTGGGGGAATCGGTGCCTTAGGGGGTTCAGAGGTGGGAGGTCTGTTCGTCGCCAGGTACTCCCGCAAACAGGAGAGGGAAGCAGATGCCTTTGGAGTCCTGTATATGGAGCAGGCCGGATTCAACCCGTCGGGGGCATTCGAAACCATGGAGGTATTCGAAAGGATAGAGGGGCCCACCTCGTGGATAGACAGACTCTGGAGCGACCATCCCCCCGCTGCCGAAAGGTCCACCTTCATCCAGGAGGTATTGCAGAACAGGGAGCATTACTGGAACAAACTCATTTCCCGGATAAATTGAGGGCGGACAGTATATCCCCCACCAGATATGTGGAGCCGGTAATAAGAATCACCTCCGATTCGTCTTCGAGGGCCATATCCATAGCATCCATCGGCTCGTCCACCGGTGTGCAACCGGAAAAGTGTCCACACAGCTCCTCCGGAGACAGGGAGCGGGGAGAGGAACTGCGGGTCGCGATAATCCTCCATCCGGAAAATATGCGGGGGATTTCCTCGATGGATTTATCCCGGACCATGGAAATGACGACCGTGTACCGCCTGCCCGGAAACACCTTCTTCACAGTCTCCACCACGCCCCCAAGGGAAATCCCGTTGTGGGCCACATCCAGCACGATGAATTTTCCACCCCTGCGAATTACCTGAAACCGTCCGGGAATCGTCAGGCCATCGAATATACTCGGTCCCCATTCGATACCATAAGTCTCGAGAGCAGAGAGGGAAAGGGTTGCATTGTATGCCTGAAAACGGCCCACGGCGGGTGTTCTCAAATCCACACCCCTATAAACAAAATGCGTCCCCATCAGAGAAATTTCCTCCACTCTGTCGGGGGCCACGACTTTCATACGAGCATTTCTCCTCCGAACCATTTCCTCTATCGTATTCATGGCCTCATCCACCTGGGGCATGGACAGGACGAAAGAGTTCTTCCTTATCACAGAAGCCTTTTCGAAGGCGATTTCCCGCAGAGTATTGCCCAGAATATGGGTGTGGTCGTAATCGATTCTGGTTATGAGGACCGTGGTTTCGGGGAAAACGTTGGTGGCATCCAGTCTCCCCCCCAGACCCGCCTCGAACACAGCAAAATCCACATTCGATTCGTAAAAGTACAGGATGGCCATCGCTGTCAGGGTCTCGAAATACGTGCGATACGATTTGCGGGGATTTCTCATATTCTCATATACCCGGAAGAAGTACCTCTCGAAATCCTCCTCGCCTATGGGCTTCATGTCCAGCATAATCCTCTCCCTCACATCCACGAGATGGGGGGAGGTGAACGTACCCACCCGAAAACCCGAATTGCGAAGAGCATGGGAAAGGTGGTACGCGGTGGAACCCTTCCCTTTCGTCCCCACGATGTGAATCACCCTTTTCAATTTCCTATGGGGTCCCCCGAGGGACTCGAGGAATTCCACGAACCTGTCCAGGTCCCTCGGAACGGTCCCGATTCGCTCATAGTTGATAAAAGAGTTGAGAATTTCGAGAGCCCTCCGCACGGCGAAAAGGTTAAGGGAAACAGGCAATACCTGTAAAATTATCGGGCCGGCGGGTATGGATTCTGGAGCGAAATTCGGGGTGTAGCGCAGTTGGGAGCGCGCCGCGTTCGGGACGCGGAGGTCCGGGGTTCAAGTCCCCGCACCCCGATGACCATAACCTTTGCCCACGGCGGGACACCTGGCCTGGGAATAAACGGGGCGTAGTCCCGCCCGTGGCGGGACGCCTATCTTGGGAATAAACGGGGCGTAGCGCAGTGGTAGCGCGCCTGGCTTGGGACCAGGAGGTCCCGGGTTCAAGTCCCGGCGCCCCGATTCCCCTCCCTCTCACGCCCACAACCCAAAATCATAACTCCACAACCCGCAGGTGCGAGCTCATTCCAGGAACACGACCCGAATGGAGTCATGGAATTGCATCGGGAGCGAATGCCGAGCCCCACATAAGGCATCACCATCTGATTCCCCCGCCGGGATATCCCCGGAAAATTCCTGCGGTATTCTTCCGATGCATCGGGCATGGGAATGCGCAAGAGGGCTGAAGAGGGTCCAGCATTCCATTACCCGGCCTATGGATTTGCATCCAGTCCGGCATTAAAATTTTGGCAGATACGGAGTGCCCGTAGCTCAACAGGATAGAGCGCCGGTCTCCGGAACCGGAGGTTGGGGGTTCGACTCCCCCCGGGCACGCATTCACTCGAAGTATTCTACGGGATTGACAGCCTTTCTCCCTATTCTCAATTCGAAGTGAAGGGGTCTCGTCCCCACCTTCCCTATCACCTGCCCCTTCGTGACCCTGTCTCCTCTGCTCACGAGGATTTCCGAAAGCTGGCTATAAACAGTATAATAACCTCCACCATCCACGATGACTATATTCCCGTACCCCTCCACCCATCCCACATACACCACCTTCCCGCTGCTCGCAGCCTTGACGGGACTACCGTACGGGGCCTGTATATCCACCCCCTTGTTCTCTATCACCGTTCCATACAGCCTGTCCCTCACCTTTCCGAAGGGCGTCACTATCTTTCCATCCACGGGCATCAGGATGCTGATGGGTTTCCTGCTCTTCTTACCCCTGGACAGATTCTCTATTATGGAGAGGAGGCGCCTCCTGGAAGCCTCCAGTTCCCTGAGATAGTTCCTCTTTATCCTGCGATTGGCGCGAATCTTTCTGACGAGCCTTTCCTTCCGGGCACGGCTTTTCTTCAAATCGCTCATCGCGTACTGAAGGTTCTTTCGTGTCCTTTCCAGCTGGGACAATCTGGAATTCAAATCCCTCTCCAGACGGGTAAGTTCCTCCTCCTTCTGCCTGAGCCTCTTTACCAGAGAGCGATAATAACTCATAACCGATGCCAGGAGAACCTCCTTCTCGTAGGAATCGAAGAAAGAGCCCGTTTCCAGAAGCAGCTGCCATATATTTCTGGGGGGCATCCTGTACATGAGGACCGCCCCCCTGTTGAGTTTCTGCTTCATTTCCCGAATTTCCCGACGGGTCTTCTCTATCTGCGCCCGGAGTATGTCTATTTCGTCTCGAATCTCCTTCTCCTGCTGTCTCAGGACCTCCACCTTTCGCCTGTAAAGGTCTATCTGCTCGTTCAGGTATGTGATTTCTTTCAGATAATTCCTCTCCCGGCGGGAGAGCTCCTTCAAACTCTCCTCCACCCTCCTTATCTCGCTGTTGATTTTCTCCAGCTCCCTCTTATAATCCTGCAGACTCTCCAGCGCCAGGAGGAATAGAACCATCTCAATCCACCAGCTCTATAGCCATGGCCACGGAGCCACCTCCACCGAGACACAGGGCGGCCAGTCCCAGTTTCCCTCCCGTTCTCCTGAGGGCATAAATCAGGGTGGTCAGTATTCGGGCTCCACTGGCTCCTATCGGATGGCCCAATGCTATGGCTCCACCGTGTATGTTGAACTTATTCCAGTCCCAGGGCATTTCCTTGTGGTCAGCAAGAACCTGTGCGGCAAAGGCTTCGTTAATCTCAATCAGGTCGAACCGGTTTATATCGTCTATTCCCAGCTGGTCCATCACCTTCTTTATGGCAATGGGAGGAGCGAAGAAGAGGTCCCTGGGCTCTGTAAATCCGCTGGCGTAGGCCAGAACGCGGGCCATCGGCTTCAACCCCTTCTCCCTCGCATACTCCTCATCCGCCAGAACGAGGGCTGCGGCACCATCGGACAGCGGGGGAGCATTACCTGCGGTAACGGTTCCATCTTTTTCAAAAGCGGGCCTGAGGGCCGCCAGTTTCTCCGGACTGGTATCCCTTCTGGGAGTCTCATCCGTATCCACGATTACGGTTCCCTTCTTCGTCTTCACCTCTATGGGAACGATTTCCTCCTTAAAGTACCCTTTATCGATGGCCTCGATTGCCTTCCGGTGGCTTTCGTATGCGAGCCAGTCCTGCTGCTCTCTGGTTATTCCCGCCTTTCGAGCAGTATATTCCGCCAGATTACCCATGTGCATATCGTTGAAGGCACACCACAACCCGTCCTTTATCATCAGGTCTTCCATGGGAACAGTTCCGTACTTTACCCCCTTCCTGATAAAGGCCGCATGGGGAGCATTGGTCATGGATTCCTGTCCACCTGCGACGGCCACCTTCACATCCCCCACCCTGATGGCCCTCGTCATCTGTATCACAGCCTCGAGACCGGAACCGCATACCTTGTTGATGGTTTCCGCAGGGACGGATGCGGGGATGCCCCCCTTAATGGCCGCCTGGCGGGCCGGATTCTGTCCACTACCCCCCTGAATTACCTGCCCCATCATCACCTCTTCCACCTCTTCGGGGGATATGCCGGCCCTCTTCACAGCCTCCCTGATTACTATGGCACCCAGTTCAGGGGCCGTGAAGGAAGCCAGATTGCCCAGAATCTTCCCGATGGGCGTCCTGGCAGCGCTCAATATCACCGTGTTGGTCCTCTTCATGCTCAAACCTCCTTATTTAAAAGAACAGCATCTTCCAGAACGGGAAATTCCTCTCTGTACCTCCTCAGGGCATCCATATCCAGTTCAACCAGAAGATAGCCCTCACCGCTCCCCACTTTACCCACAAGTTCTCCCCTGTAGGAATAAACGCTGCTGTTTCCTCCGAACAGTATGTTCCCCTCCCTTCCATATCGATTCACTCCCACCACGTACATCTGATTTTCGATGGCTCTGGACCTGAGGAGAGCATTCCAGTGGTCTATTCGGGAATGGGGCCAGTGGGCGGGAACGAACAGAATCTCAGCCCCTTTGAGCATGAGTTTCCGGGTCAGCTCCGGAAACCTGACATCATAGCAAATTATCACTCCAATCTTTCCGAATTCAGTCGGTATCGCTTCTATTATCTCCCCTGCCGTGAAGACCTCGTCCAGACTCCTGAACAGATGTATCTTCGTGTACTCTCCGATGAGTTTCCCCTCCCTGTTGAAGACGAAGGAGCGGTTGAAATAGTTTTCCCCCTCCCTGAAATATATGGAGCCGGCCACGAGATACGCTCCCATGTGGCGGGCGAATTCGGAGAACACCTTTATGTCCGTATGGGGTTTTTCCTCCTTCAACCTGTATCCCGTGGTCCACAATTCCGGAAGGGCTATCATATCCACGACCCCTCTGAACCTCTCCAGAAATCCAAAAACCCTCTCCACCTGCTTTTCCCTGTCGGGGATTACATCCACCTGTGCAACGAGCAGTCTCATTATCCTAAAGTTTAAATGAAGGCACCCGACTCATCCCATGAATCTCCCGAAGAATCGAGCAGCATTCCCCCAGAAGAACCTGTCCAACAACTCCTCATTTAGATGACGGGCGAAGGCCCTGTATATTGCAGGGAAGTCCTCCACACCGCCCATTCCCGGTATCTCGATGGACTTCCCGAATCCGAAGAAATCGCTTCCAACAGCGATGGTGTCGGGAAAGTCCCTTACGAGGGCCGAGATTTCCACCACCGCCTTCTCCATAGACACATCGCCCAGAAAGAGTTTCGCGAAGGCAATCCCCACCACACCCCCCTTTCGGGCTATTTCCTCCACCATCCTGACCGTGATATTCCTCTTCACGTCCTTCATATGACGCAGTCCCGTATGGGAGACCATTATGCCTCCATCGAATGAGGAAACCACATCGAAGAATGTTCTGTCGCTGGCATGGGCGAGGTCTATCACCATCCCCCTCCGAAGTGCCTCCCCAACGATTTCGTGTCCGAAATCCGTCAAACCATAATCCCTGTGTGCTTTCCAGGATGCACATATCGGATTGTCCTTATTCCACACCAGACCCAGCAGCCTCAACCCCAGCCTGTGAAGTGTCCTCAAATCGTTCACCTCCTCCAGACCATATCCCCCTTCCAGTCCCATTATGATGCTCCCCTCCCCCACATCGCTCCCCCGCAGAACCACTCTCCAGTTATATCTCTCCGCAATGCGGTATATGTTTTCCACGGAACGGGTTGTGAATCGAAAGGGCTCCTCCACATCGGAGAATTCGTAATAGCCCCTGAAAGGGAATATGGCCATCACGAAGGATTGCACGCCATAACCCGGATACCGCTTCAGGATACCATCATCCCCGTTGCGATAGAAATGATGAAGAAGGTCCTGATGAAGGTCCAGTATACGCATACCGGAAAGTGTAAACCCATCGTAAAATCCGGCAGAAACAGGTCCATTCCCGCAATTCAACTTTATACTTTTGCCATGAAAGAGTACAAAAACTACATAGGCGGAAAATGGGTGGATTCCAGGAGCGACAGGACTTTTGAGAGCAGGAATCCTGCCAACTGGGATGAAGTCATAGGAATCTTCCCGGACTCCAACGAGGAAGATGTGCAGTATGCGGTTGAAGTGGCAAAGGAGGCACAGAGGAAGTGGGCCAAGGTCCCCGCACCCAAGAGGGGTGAAATCCTCAGGAGAGCTGGCGAAATCCTGATGGAGAGGAAGGAGGAAATCGCCCGCCTCATGTCCCGGGAAATAGGTAAAACCCTGGTCGAGGCAAGGGCAGACGTTCAGGAGGCCATAGACACCGCCTTCTACGCCGCACAGGAAACCCGCAGGCTCTTTTCCTATGTGACACCATCCGAACTTCCGGACAAGTACGCCCTCACCCTGAGGGTTCCCGTTGGAATAGCAGGTGTAATCACTGCATGGAACTTCCCCATCGCGGTGCCCTCCTGGAAGATTTTCCCCGCCCTGGCAGCCGGTAATGCCGTCATATTCAAACCGGCACCGGATGGCTCCGCCACGGGGGCTGAACTGGCCAGGGTCCTGGAGGATGCCGGCCTGCCTCCCGGAGTGTTCAACATCGTATTCGGACTTGGAATAGCGGGAAGAGCGATAGTGGAGCATCCGGACATAAAGATAATCGCATTCACGGGCGGAACCGAGACAGGGAAACTCATATACCAGTCCGCTGCCAAATACGTGAAGAAGGTATCCCTGGAGCTGGGTGGAAAGAATCCCCAGATAGTGATGCCCTCAGCCCATCTGGACCTGGCAGTGGATGGAGCCCTGTGGGGTGCATTCGGAACCAGCGGGCAGAGGTGCACATCCACTTCCAGACTCATACTGCACGAGGACATATACGATGAGTTCATGGAGAAATTCAGAGCCAGACTGCCGGAACTCATAATCGGAGACCCTCTGGATGAGAAGACCACCATGGGACCCATAATCAACAAACCCTCCCTGGAGAAGATAGAGAGATACGTCAAACTGGGTCTCGAGGAAGGGGCAAAACTGACATACGGTGGAAAGAGGCTTTCTGAAGGCAAGTATTCGAAGGGATGGTGGTTCGAGCCCACCATATTCGAGGACGTGAAGCCCCACATGAAGATATTCCAGGATGAGATATTCGGCCCGGTCCTCTCCGTAATAAAGGTGAAATCCTTCGATGAAGCCATAGAGGTGGCTAATGCCGTCAGGTATGGTCTCTCCTCCTCCATCTACACCAACGACGTGAGGGAAGCCTCCCTTGCCATGCAGTTGCTGGAGGCGGGAATCACCTACGTAAATGCCCCCACCATCGGTGCAGAAAGCCACCTGCCCTTCGGAGGTGTGAAGGAGACCGGAAACGGATGGAGGGAAGGGGGCTGGACGGTATTCGACATATTCACCGAGTGGAAGACGGTTTACATAGACTACTCCGGCAAACTCCAGAAGGCTCAGATAGACACCTGGAAGGACTTCGAATAATCCACTGGCCGCCTCCGGCGGCCCTTTAAATGTCCACTCCAGTCGAGTAGAAAATAAGGGATACGGGTCCCCTCAGGGCCGCCATTAAAGCCTTCGAAAGTCCGGCACCAATGTTCTCTTCAGGCGGAAGGGGGAAAGCACCTCTGCAGAGAGAAAAAATCGCATTACTCTGAAACGAATCTCTCTATCAACTTCGCTCCTATCAAATCACCCCAGACGTTCACGGTGGTGCGCATCATATCCAGAAACCTGTCTATAGAGAGGATTATGGCTATACCCTCCAGGGGGATGCCCACCGCGGAGAAGACCAGGGTCATGGTAACCAGCCCCGCGCTGGGAATGGCCGCAGCCCCTATGGCCGCAAGGGCCGCTGTGAAGAATATCACCAGTTGCTGCCCTATGGTGAGTTTTATGCCATACAGGGAGGCAACGAATATGGCCGCTATGGATTCGTATAGGGCAGTCCCATCCATATTTATGGTGGCACCAAGGGGAAGGACGAAACTGGCCACCTCCTCCCTCACCTGACCCTTCTTCGTGGAAACTTCCAGGGAAACAGGAAGGGTGGCAGCACTGGATGAGGTGGAAAAGGCTATCAGGAGAGCCTCCTTTACCCGATGGAAGTACTGATACGGTGAGAATTTCCCTATGAAATAACCTATGGCGGGCAGGTTGATGGCCCCATGAATCACGAGCCCCACCACCACAGCCAGAGCATAAATCCACAGCGAAAGTATGACGTCCAGACCTTTATCTGCGATAACGTATGAGACGAGGGCGAACACGCCCACGGGTGAAAGGGCGATAATCCAGACCGCCACCTTCATCACGAGCCTGTCGAAGGAATTGACAAAGCGGGAAACGAATGTTTTATCGTCATCGGAAAGGTAGAGGGCAGCACTTCCGAAGAGGATGGCAATGATTATCACGTGCAACACCTGAAATTCGTAAAAGCTCTTCACGATATTGGATGGTATGAAGCTCCTGACCAGGTCTTCGATGGAAAACTTTTTGATTTCAGCCACAGTCGACGATGCATAGGCAGGTTCTGGAGGAAAGAGGGAGAGGATGAGGTTCACGACCACGATACCTGTTAGAACAGCGAGAAAGGTGGTGCTCAGATAATAGAGAACCGTCTTCCATCCCAGGTCCCCCAGTCTGGAGACATTGCCGAGATTGATGACGCTGGCGAATACGGAAAAGAAGACGAGGGGAAGGGCTATCATCTTCAACAGGTCCAGGAATGCTTTTCCGACCAGCCTCATATGGATGGCCATATCGGGCATGAGTACACCGAACAGGATGCCGGCAACGATACCTGCGAGGGTGAGATTTTCCAGAGTGAAAAACCTTTTCATAGGCTCCAATTTTAAAGAAAATTCACCTTTCGTCCGATGTGTTAATTTCTATCGCATTCCATTTCCCGCATCAGAAGAGGAATTTCGGCAGGTATATTTAAAATCTTTGAAATTTTAACACCACCGTCTTTAAAATTTGATAAAAGCCATGAAAGACGTCAGAAATAGGATACTGGACATAGTCAGAAGCAGAGGCTCCGTAAAGGTCAAGGAAATTGCTCAGGAACTGGGCGTTTCCCAGATGACAGTTTACAGGCACGTCAGAAAACTGGAAGAGGAAGGACTGGTCGAAAAGAAGTCGGGGTACATCAAACTGGTGGAGAAGGAGCAGGTCTGCCAGGTATGCGGAAAACCCCTTTCGAGAATCAAATTCATCATAAAGACCAATCTGGGAGACTACCCCACATGCTGCCCCCATTGCGGATTCATGCTTCTCAAGAGACTCAACGAAAGGGGTGTGGAGGTCTGCAATGCCATAACCTACGACTTCCTGACGGAAATCGTCATCGCTTACAGGGATGCCTATTACGTGAAAGAAAGTTCCATCAAATACTGCTGCTATCCATCCGTATTACCCTTTGCAACGCAGAAGGATGCGGAGAAATTTGCACAGGCCTTCGGTGGTGTGGTTCTGAGGGCGGACGACTTGCTCAAAGAGGAATGATTACCTGAGCCTCCTGATAATTTCTTCTGCCTGGTCCGGTGTTATCAGGACCTCTCTGGGCCTGGGTCCGTCCGGAGGGCCCACTATTCCCAGTTCCTCCAGCTGGTCTATTATCCTTGCCGCCCTCGAAAAGCCCACCCTGAGTTTCCTCTGCAACATGGTGGCGGATGCCTTCTTCTGACTGGCGATTATCCTTATGGCTTCGGGCAGCAATGGGTCCAGGTCGCTCCCCCCTCCGACGCTCACCCCCTCCTCTTCCTCCTCGACATAGGCCTCCATTTCGGGAATGGGCACGTAATATTCCTGCCTCATGGAATCTATGACCTGCTCCACCTCCTCCACGGGCTGGGGCTCCTCCATCCTGCGGGAAATCCATTCCGCCACTATGCGGCGCTTCTGCTCGAGGGCTATCTCGTCATCCCTGGTGAACACGCCGATGTATCCACCGTCCAGAATATCGAAGATGAGAGCATCTATGTCCCTCAGGGGGCCGAACTTCTCCAGGAGTTTGCCCTTCAGATAGGAGCCGGCCAGACGATGGGCGATATTCCTGGTCTCCTGCTCGGAGATGAAGGGGCCGTGCAATCTTATGGGCTCCGAAGAGCCGGGAGGTATATAGAGCATATCTCCTTTTCCCAGGAGGCGCTCCGCCCCCACCGTGTCCAGTATGGTCCTCGAATCGTGCTTAGAGGGAACCCTGAAGGCAATCCTGACGGGGAAGTTGGCCTTTATGACTCCGGTTATAACATCGACGGAGGGCCTCTGGGTGGCAACTATGAGGTGAATTCCCACAGCACGGGCCATCTGGGCAAGTCTGGCAAGGGGCTCCTCCACCTCCTTCCCCTGCGTCATTATCAGGTCGGCGAATTCATCGATTACGATGACGATGTAAGGCAGTTTATTCTTCACCTTCCTGTTATAACTCTCCAGTCCCTTCGCCCCCACCTGAGCAAGAAGCCTGTATCTGTACTCCATCCAGGAAACCGCCATCTTCAGAACCTTGGATGCATACTTCCTGTCCTTCACTATGGGCATCAGCAGGTGAGGTATCCCTTCGTAGGAGGTCAATTCCACCATCTTGGGGTCTATGAGCAGGAGGCGAAGGGTATCCGGAGTATTCTTCATGAGGAAACTTGCAAGTATGGTATTGATGGCAACGGATTTACCCGAACCGGTGGTTCCCGCTATGAGCAGGTGGGGCATTTTTGCAAGATTTTCATACCTGGGTGTCCCGTCCGGCTCCACACCTATGATGAAGTTGAGGGGATGCTTCAGTTTTCTGAAATTCTCGTCCTTAACCAGTTTGCGGAAATAGACTATCTTTCGCCGGGGGTTGGGGACCTCTATTCCCACGAGGCCCTTTCCCGGAAGGGGAGCCACTATTCGCACGTTCTGCACCTTAAGACGAAGAGCAAGGTCATCCGCCAGTTTCTGAATGGTGGAAATTTTGACTCCCGGGGCAGGCTCGAATTCGTATCTGGTGATTATGGGACCCACAACGGCATTGACAACCCGCCCCTCTATCCTGAATTCCCTGAACTTCTCCTCTATGAGGCGGGCCATTTTCTCTGTATCCACCTCCGGATAGTCTTCCTCCTCTTCCTCCTCCTCGAAGGCATCGAGCAAACTCTCGTTAAAGAAGGTTCTGACTTCCTCTCCACCCTCTTCCTTTCTCTCCTGAGCACTCCTCACCCTTTCGACGTTGAACAGATTTTCGAACCAGTTTCTCTTCTCCTCTTTCCGTGCAGGTTCTGGCTGCTGGACCTCCTCGATTATGTTCTCCTCATCCCCGTCTGCATGATGGATGAACTCCACCTCCTCTTCTTCAA
>WGAQ01000003.1 GCA_015494735.1 Caldifarciminota bacterium
ACTTCCCTCAAGGAAGGCTTTCCCAATACCTTCATCCAGGCATGGAAATACAGAACTCTGGTGGTTTCTGCTGAAGTTGACCCGGATAATTTACTTTCAGAAAGAGGATTGGGAATACTGACAGGCAGTTCTCCGGAAAAGATAGCAGAGGTGATAGAAGATGCAGTTAAAAACATGAGCAAATACGAAGGGATTTTAGACAGAGCCCGCAAGTACGTGGAAGCAAATCACAACCCGGAAAACTGGAGGGAGCTCCTCCAGAACATCTAACCCTTAGATACCCTGTAATCGCGCGATTCCCTTCATCCATTGCACCTGAGTATCACTTTTCCACCGGGGTACGATTATGGGTGTGGTGAGCTTCAGTCAGCTCGTGTCAATTTGGACGCACGAATGGGTATCAGGTCTCCTCCCTGTCCAGCAGGTACATGAAATAGGCGATGATGCTCAATACGAATTCCACCATGGTGGTGAATAGCCTGAACATAACCCCCATCGCCACGGCAGATGAGGAATCGAGATAAATAGACAGGAAGTACGACAGGGTCAATTCCCTGATTCCGAGCCCCCCCGGAGCGAAGAAGGAAAGGAGTCCGATGAGATAGGAGACCGGAAAGACGCTGATGAGGACCCACGGGTCTCCCGAAAGACCCATTCCCGTATAGAATAAAAGGAATGCCACACCGGTGAAAAGCCATGAGCCAAAGTATATCATGGAAAGACGAAGGAATCGAAATCCCACGAATGGAATCCTGTTCCGGCGGAATATCCACCAGCTCCCCCCAGCGGATGCGATTGTGAGCAATATGCTTCCGAGCAGTATATATTGGTTTTGAGTGCGCCAGTAGAGGAAGAAGGCGAAGGGGATTATCGACAGGATGGATATGGCCTGATTGACCATGGAAGCCCAGAAGACTCTGATGGGGTCCTTCCCTATGGATTTCGATATGTAGGATGCGAATCCGAGAATCCAGAATTTTCCCGGTATGTACCTTCCCAGCAGGGAGAGGAACGCGATGTAATATGTTCTCCAGAAGGGAACGCTCACGCCGAAGGTGATATAAAGCCTGTGCAGGACAGCGACGCTCAACAGCAGTCCGAGTGCATATACAATCGATGCCAGAACGAGATTCGAAATCCTTACGGATTCGAAGATACTCTTTATCCTGTCTATATCCCTGAAACCATAGTAAATGAGTCCGGCGAAGATGAGGAGGGCAATTATGCCCCCCACCTGCTTGAGGGTTTTAGATGATGGGCTCTTCCACAAGGCTCTTTACCAGTTTATATGTGCTCTCTATGTCCCTTCTGTCCACTATCTGGAGGGGTGTGTGGATGTAGCGGGCTGGAACCGAAACAACGGCCACATTGGGGCTGGTTCTGTATATGGCTCCCGCATCCGTTCCGCCGATAAGGGGACGCTTGAATTGATACGGTATATTCAGCGATTCGGCTCTTCCGGCTATGGCTTTCCATATCCTCTGCTTTATGATGACGCTTCTGTCCGCTATCGTTATGACAGGACCCTTCCCCAGAAAAGAGGACTGTTTATCTTCCGGCAGATATGGGCTGTCCGCGCTGGTGCATTCCAGAACGATAACGAAATCGTACCTCCTTTCCATGGACAGGGCTGTAGCACCCCTCAGGCCCGCCTCCTCCTGAAGGGAGAATATGAAGTGGGTTTCGTACAGGGGGCTGGAATTCCTTATGAGATGGTAATTGATGAAGGAGCCCACTCTGTCGTCGAAGGCCTTACCCATGAACTGATTTTCCGAAATCCTGAAGAAGCAGCAGTCAATAACAGCGGGGTCCCCCACATTCACCCTCTCATAATTCTCCCCCACATCCACCCACATATCCGTTATATCCACATCCTCGCTAATGGAACCATTCCTCTTCAGGTGTGGTGGTATGGAGGCAAAAACTCCGAATACGTATCCGCTGTCGGTCTTTATCTTCACCCTGGTGGAAATGGGAATCCTCTTATCCCATCCCCCAATCGGGGTCAATTTTACGAATGTGCCGGGACCTTTGTAATGGACGATGAAACCTATCTCATCTATATGCGAAACGACTGCAATCCTCCTTCCCTTCTTCTCCCCCTCCCTATGGAATATGAGGTTTCCGAAATGGTCTTCCTCGTAGGCGAAGCCCTTCAGGCGGCTTATGAGAAAATCCTTAACTTCGTCCTCGTATCCGGAAGGTCCGAACAGAGCAGAGAGTTCCTCCAGGAGTTTCCAGTCCATGGGAGAATTTTAAAGAAGTATCCCCGCAACCGATAATTTTAAATCCCTGAAGATTCCTTCATTTTCTGACCGTTGAATGACAGGGTGAGCAATATTAAAATTTGTTCCAAACAGGAGGTAGATGAACATGCTCGGTGTTAGCATGTTTCTGATTGGCCAGTGTGCCACCATATACGATATTCAACAGCCCGCAGACCCCGCCAATGGGGTCTATGATTCTCAGTGCCTGGATTCCACCGTTACCATAGCCGCAAAGGTCCTGTATTACAACGGTGGTGGTTTCAACTTTTACGTGTTTCAGGAGCCCTATGGTCCCTATCAGGGCCTGCTGGTTTATAGAGGCTCCGTCACCCTGCCCGCCAACCTCTCCACGGGGGACAGCGTTATAATAACCGGAACGGTGCAGGAGTACTTCGGTAACACCGAGATATCCCTGACGGCTGATGTCATCATAGTGGACAGCGGTCACCCCATACCCTCCCCCATTCTGATTACCGCCGCCCATCTGGACACCACTGCATCCAGTTCCATGTTCGACATGCAGCCCGACACCGCAGAATCCTATGAGCACGTCCTGGTGCGTCTGGAGAACGTCTATGTGGTGGATGTGGTCACTATCGGAAGCGGAACCTACGCCAAGGTCACGGATGGAACGGGTTACACCTACATCGGAACGGGAAGTATAACCTATAACCCGACTGTTGGAGACCTGCTCAACGCACAGGGTATAGTCAGGACCTATTACGGCCAGTATGTGGTGGAGCCCAGAAACGATGCGGACATAGAGGTTCTGACCCTCGGATTGAATGCAGCCTTCGCCATAAGCAGGGACCAGATAAAGGTCATGTACACCACGGACGTGTCCGGAAACAGCGAGGTGGTGGACCCCGCCAACTACACCCTGAACCCCGCCCTCAACATCACTGCTGCCAACTACGACCCGGACGACCCCAGGGCCGTCATACTGACCACCGACCCCCAGACGGATGGTCAGCTCTACACCATATACGTGAACCTGTCCACCCTTCAGGACTCCTTCAAGTTCTACGGAGGCATAATGCCCATCACACAGATTCAGAGCAACTTCGTCTATGACTCCGCCACCAGGGACTTCCCCAGCGTGTATGCGGACAGCGCCTATCCCGTAACGGTGGCCGGTGTCATCACCGGATGGAAGGATAAGTTCCCGTCCCCATGGGTCTTCATTCAGGAGGCCAGCCAGCCCTACGCAGGCATGCTCATCTGGGGTCTCGGGACTTCCGATGTGGTGGCAACGGAGGGAGACAGCCTGATAGTCACAGGTTATGTGACCGAGTACAACGGTCTCACCGAAATTGCAGACCTGCTTTACACGAGGGTGGTATCCGGTCCCTTCCCCTATGAGCCCGTAATCGCATCCCCCAGCGCCCTGACATTCACCAACGACTCCTCCGAGATGTACGAGGACGTATTCGTGAGGGTGGATTCCGTCTATGTGATAGACACGGCGGGCAATAATGTGACCGTCACCTCCTATCCTCCCGATACGCTGGTTTACTTCGAGGTGAACAAGGAAGCCCTGACCAACATCGTGCTGGTACCCGGAATGCTCATGAATGTGCAGGGTCCCGTCAGGAGAATCTACGGAACCGTTACCATCTATCCCAGGTCCGATGCCGATGTGGATTCGCTTGCGGTGGGCATAGCAGAAAATGCCATCACTCCAGCATTCAGAATCGTGAGGGCGGATCGCTCCGGAATAGAAATCTCCTATAACCTCCCCGTCGGCGGAACCTTCGATGTGGAAATCTACTCCGTGGCTGGAAGGCTCCTCGCAAGCAGACACATAGATGCTGCCGAAAGGACCGGAACCATCAGAATTCCCGTAACCCTCAGGTCCGGAATCTACGTGGTGAGAGCCGGGAAATACACTTCCAAGGTGGTGGTAAGGTAATCCATCTCTCTGCCCCGCCGTCGGCGGGGCGGTTTAAACTTTATCAGGATGCTGACTCTCCTCATTCTATTCGCGGGTAAGAGGTATCTGGTGGGTCCGGGTACCAGGGTGGACATGTACCTCCAGCTCTCCATGGATGTGGCCAACCTCTCGACCCTGTACGGAGATAAGGCCCAGCAGATTGCCTTCTTCGATGCGGAGATCGGATGGGCATTCGACAGATTGTACTTCTGGGGATTCCACATAGGGACTTATGCACCTCCTCTCATCCTCAGGGATACGCTGACGGACAGGGATATACCCATAAACGGCCTCCTCGTCGGAACATCCGTGGGACTGGTTCCCATATCCGGATTCTTCATCCATCCGCTGCTTCAGGTCAGGGGAGGCGCGGGATTCGTTTCCGATGCCAGAGATGGAATAGGGTACTACGACCTCTTCACCTACGTGGTTCCGGCCGCGGGTGTGGAAATCAACATCACCCCCTACATTAAGGCGGGCGTTCTGGCCTCTTACCGGTACCTGATAGACCTGAATCCGCCCGGCATATCGAGAAGCGACCCCATGGGACCATCCTGGGGGATATTCTTTAAACTGGCCGGATACTGATGATTCTCGCCTTCGAGACCTCCTGCGATGAGACATCCGTTGCTCTGACACGCGAAAAAGAGGTTCTGGTGAATCTAACCAGGAGCCAGCTGGTCCATTCGGAATTCGGGGGAATCGTCCCGGAACTGGCTGCGAGGGAGCACATAAGGTACATAAAGCCCATGACCGACCGGGCTCTGCGAGAGGCGAATGTGTCCCTGAACGATATAGAGGCAGTGGCCGTCACATACGGTCCGGGGCTGGCGAGCAGTCTCATGGTGGGGCTGGTATTCGCCAAGACCATAGCGCAGATGACACGGAAGAAACTCATAGGGATTAACCATCTGGAGGGCCACATCTTTTCCCCCCTTATCGACTATCCCCATCTGAACCCTCCAATGATTACCCTGATCGTTTCGGGGGGACATACGGAGTTGATTCTGGTAAAGGACTGGTTCAGGTACAGACTGCTGGGGGAGACCCTGGACGATGCTGCGGGGGAAGCCTTCGACAAGGTGGCCCGACTCCTGGGCCTTCCGTATCCCGGTGGTCCCCAGATAGACAGACTGGCCCGTCAGGGAAATCCCGATTTCGTGAAATTCACCATTCCCCGGATAAAGAGCGGCGAGTTGAACTTCTCCTTCAGTGGTATAAAGACAGCCGTCCGCCTCCTGGTGGAAAAGAATCCTCCGGAGTGGGTGGAGGAGCACAGGGCCGACATAGCGGCCAGTTTTCAGGAAACGGTGGTGAAGATGCTTTTGAGAAATGTGAAGAGGGCAGTGGAGATTACGGGAGTAAAGAGGATAACCGTCGTGGGGGGCGTGTCCCTCAACTCCCGCCTGCGGGAGGTCTTCCGGGAGGAATTCGAGGAGGTCTATTTCCCATCGAAGGAGTACTGCATGGACAACGCAGCCATGATTGGAGTGGCGGCCCACTTCAGGTTAAGGGCGGGTTTCGAAAGCGATCTGACCCTTCCGGCGGTGGCGGACCTGCAGCTGGAATACGAGGAATAGGGCATGAGTGGAAAACTGACCCTGAGGGAAATCGCAGAGGCAATCGGCGGTAAACTGCTCGGAAGGGACGAAGAAGTCTCCCATTTCACGCAGGACAGCAGGGAAGTCCGGAACAGGTCCCTCTTCTTCGCCATCCAGGGGGAGAGATTCGACGGGCACGACTTCGTAAGGGATGCCATGGACAGGGGGGCATCGGCGGCGGTGGTGGAGAGAATCCCCGAAGGTGTGCAGGGCAACTTCATCCTGGTGGAGGACACCGTGTCCGCCCTCGCAGGGCTCGCCGCATACTACAGAAAGAATCACCTGAAGGAAACCGGGATAATAGCCATAGGAGGGGCGGCAGGGAAGACCACCACCAAGGAGATGCTGCACAGAGTCCTCTCATCTCAATACAGGACCCACAGGAGTCCGAAGAGCTATAACAACCACATAGGGGTTCCTCTCACTCTGCTCAACACACCCCCGGATGTCCGGTATCTGGTTCTGGAAGTGGGGACCAACCATCCGGGAGAGATAGAGGCTCTGGTAAACATAGCACGGAACGACTACGGCATACTGACCAACATAGGACCGGAGCACATCGAATTCTTCGGAAGCGAAGAGGCCATCGCCCGGGAGGAGAGCCACGTATTCCTGCATGCGGATGTGGGATTTGCAAGGAGGGAGGACATAGAGAAATTCGGAGGCTCCATGATACTGCCCTCCGTATTGCTTCATCCCCCATCCCTCGAAGAGGCCCTGAAGGAAGCGCAGAGGAGGGAGGTGGGAGTGGTCTTCAGGGGAATATATTTTCCCAACGTGGCATGGCTGGAAAATGCCCTCATGGTGGAAACGGCGGGAAAATACCTGGGAGTGGAGAATCCGATGGAGCATCTGCGGGAATTCAAATCCGAATCCATGCGTATGGAAATCGTGAGGGTGGGCAATCTGGAGGTAATAAACGATGCCTACAATTCCAATCCCCTCTCCCTCAGGGCCCTTTTCATGTCCATAAGGCCATCGGACGATAATCTATTCGTTCTGGGGGACATGCTGGAACTGGGGGATTTCTCCGAATACTATCACAGGCAGATGGCCCGGGAAATGGTGAGCATGGGACACAGGGAAGTGATCCTGATAGGAAAGCACATGCGCCACTTCTACGATGAAATTCGAGACGAAGTCCGCGGGGATTACTTCGAGGAGCTGGAAGAGGCCATAGAACGCATAAAGGAGCGACTGAGGGGGAAGAAGCGCCTCATACTGAAGGGCTCGAGGGGCATCGCTCTGGAGAGAATACTCCATTACCTGTAATCCCCTATTCCAGAGTGGAGAAGTCGCCCAGGAAGGCCCTTACAGTCTTGCCCTCGACGCTGGACCGGATTCCCAGTATGGAATCTCTCACGATGCTCCTCCTGACGCTGGAACGGGACAGGAGTATGCTCCTTTCGATAACGGACTCCTCCACGGTGGCCTCCCCTTCTATGGAAACGTATGGACCGATTATACTGTCCCTTACGCGCACTCCGGGTCCGATATAGACGGGCTCCCTCACGATGACATTCTCCAGATTCTCCGGAGGGGTCTCTATCCGGCTTCCCTCCTCGTCCAGAATGCGGAAGAGGGTCTCCATGGTGGTGTCCAGTTTCCCGGCATCCCACCAGATATCCACGGAAGGGGCCCTGAATCTGTAGTTTCTCTCCATCATGAGTCTGAGGGCATCCGTCAGTTGATACTCCCCCTTCGTCCGGATATCCCTCTCCACCAGTTCCTTCAGGGCTTCCCTCAAAGGCCCGGCCTCTTTCAGATAATAGACTCCCACGATGGCGAGATTGCTCCGGGGATTTTCGGGCTTCTCCTCCATGTCCACGATGTACCCCTCTTCATCCAGAACCACCACGCCGAATCTTCTCGGGTCCTCCACCTCCTGAACCGCGATGAAGCTCTCAGAGAAGTCGAATCTGCCATCGTAAAGGGCATCGGAAAGGACTATGAGAATGTCCTCCCCGTCTTCTATCCCCTCCATTCCCACCAGAACGGCATGCCCGAGACCGAGAGCCCTTTCCTGAATCCGGGCATCCACATTCCCGTACGTCTCCTTCATGACCCTGAGGACCTCCTCTCCCGCATCCCCCGGAGAGACCACTATTGTTATGGCATCGATATCGGTCCATCCAAGCACCCTGTCTATCAATCGGGAGAGGATGGGCTTTCCGGCAAGGGGGAATAGGGGCTTGGGCGTATAGAGGGTAAAAGGACGCATGCGGGTTCCCTTTCCTGCCGCTGGAATGAGGAGTCTCATACGGCTCTCAATTTTAAACGGTTATATCCTGAGGAGCAACACGGAAAGTTCCAGACCTCCGGCCACCACCCTCCACCTGCGCATGATTTCCCATCCCCCGACGAGCGATTCGTGCGGAGTAATAACCACCATGACACCCCCATCGGACAGGTATTTCCTCCCCTCCGAAAACAGATGCCTGTGCAGCATCTTCGCCCTCCTTAGACTCCCCATGCGCACCCCGTACGGAGGATTGGTGACGATGGCAT
>WGAQ01000004.1 GCA_015494735.1 Caldifarciminota bacterium
AACCTCACTTTCGAGGTTCTGGAGAATCTGGGAATCCAGACCACCAATCCCAACGGTCTGGCCAATCAGACGTCCTTCACCATCTCTGCGAAGAAGCAGAGGTTCTCCTTCACCTATCTGACGCAGAACGACTACACCTTCGGTGCCAACAACGATACCACCTTTCCCAACAACTTCCTGGACAGGTACATGTATCTTTACGATACCACCCTTTATGAAAAGTGGCTCGATAAGAACATCAATCTGGGTAAGACCCTTTCGAAGTACATGCTGCTTTCCTACACAGGAGAGTTCGGAAAGTATCAGTTTAACGTGGATATAACCAATGCCGGTCCCGTTCTCTTCCCCTATCTGATGATGGACGAAATATTCACCAAGGGCTTCGATGTGTCTCTGAAGCATGCAGACCTCGGAAAGGTCTATTTCAATACCACCCACCATTTCATGAGCAATGTTTTCAGGGGTAAGCCCATGTACATGGGCACCGATGCGAAGAAGAAGATTCTGGGATATGTGGGCTCGTTCGGAGGTCTCGACATAGACTTCGTTTACAGGAACTGGGACACCAAGACCAGGACTATCATGGGAACCATGGTGGACACTACTGTTAATACCATAGACAACTACAACAACTTCCGCCTGACCGGTGCCTACAAGACCGACCTCGGATTTGCATTCTTCCACACCAAGATTGGTGTGAGCCTGGAGAAGGCCGGTCATAACGGGACTCCCATTCAGAATCTGGATTATGTGGCGGGTCTGGACATAAGTAGACCCTTCAACACTCCCCTGGGCATAGTGAGCCTCTTTGCAGAACTGGCCACCGATATCCCCGATCCCAAGTACAGGTACTTCTACCTCGAGACTCCGTGGATGAAAAAGAACGATACTCTCTTCTGCAAGAAGATTATCACCGGCAATCCCGCCCTCAAGTCCCAGAAGAGGATAGCCGTAGGTGCCACCGGAGCCCTCTTCGACCTGAAACTCAACTACGTGGCTGATTACCCCTATTACTATGGCTACATAACGACTGAGCAGATAAGCGGAAATACTTATATGACCAAGTACTACGAGTACAGGAACATCAATGCCTTCATAGGCTCCTTCTCCTTCAAGTACGATTTCAGGAACCTCCTCGGACTCAGGCTGGCTTATTCCTATGGATGGAATACCACCGACAAGAAGCCTCTGCCCGAAATCATGCCCCTCAGGGTCCAGCTCTATGCCAAGACTCCGGAGTGGAACCATCTGAGCGCCAAGCTCTCCTATCTGTACACGATGGGCAAGGACTCCACCATGATAGACCCCGCTCTGGAAATCACCAGTCCTTCCTACAACAAGGTGGACTTCGAAATCAAGTATGCGAAGGAGAAGTTCAACATAGCCCTCGGTGTGGAGAACCTCCTGAATGTCTTCTACTACGAGCCTCTCAACTACGTGAGGGATCCCTTCATGGCGCCCAACAACAAGATCGTGCCCGTGTATGAGAAGGGCAGGAACTTCTATCTGAAGTTCTACTACAAGAACTTCTGAGACATGGGGGCTTCTGCCCCCTTTAAAATTTTTTCGAAATCCGTGGAACGCTTCAAGGACCGTCTTTTCAGGGGTTTTGCATTCGCATCCACTCTCCTGGTGATTCTGGTGGTTATTGCAATGGGCATCCTCTTGCTGGTTCAGTCCCGTCCCGCGATAGAGAAATTCGGCTTCATTCAGTTTATATTCCGGGATGTGTGGAATCCGGTGGAGGACGAATTCGGCGGACTCTATGCCGTGGTGGGCACCCTCCTTTCCTCCGCCATAGCCATAGCGATAGCCACCCCTGTTAGCATAGGAATTGCCATCTTCATAACGGAACTGTCCCCGTCCGCTCTGCGGGGAATCTTCTCTTCTGTGATAGAGCTCCTTGCGGCGATACCCAGCATCATATATGGAATGTGGGGCCTATTCGTTCTTGCCCCCATCCTCAAGCACAGGGTGGAGCCCTGGATGATAGAGCACCTTGGATTCATTCCTTTCTTCGATGGAAAGCCCTACGGAATCGGCCTATTCAATGCAGGTATAGTCCTTGCCGTCATGATTATCCCTTACATATCCTCCATAGTGAGGGAGGTCTTCTCGCTGGTTCCGGACATAATGAAGGAAGCGGCCTACGCAGTGGGGGCCACCCGGTGGGAAGTGGTTAGGCACGTGGTGATTCCCTACACCAGGTCCGGTATAATGGCGGGCATCATTCTGGGTCTGGGGCGTGCGCTTGGGGAAACCATGGCGGTCACCTTCGTCATAGGGAATGCATACAGGATACCCTCAACCATATACGAGCCCTCCATCACCATCGCATCATCGCTGGCCAACGAGTTCACCGAGGCCACCACAGACCTCCATCTTTCCAGCCTCTTCCTGCTTGCCTTCATCCTCTTTCTCATTACCTTCGTGGTGATGAGCATAGGCAGGCTGATAATAATGAGGATGGGCAGACATGTGGCGTAGGAAACTGCTCAACCATATTATGATGGGTCTGTCCACTCTGTCGGCTCTCGTGAGTATTCTATTCCTCGTCTGGATTTTGAAGGACCTCACCGTAAGGGGAATTTCAGCCATAAACTGGGAATTCTTCGCTGAACTGCCCGCTCCTCCGGGGGAGGAGGGTGGGGGAATAAGGCATGCCATCTACGGAACGATGGTTATAACTCTTATGGCATCTGCAATAGCCATACCCATAGGTCTTCTGGCTGGGACCTACCTGAGCGAGTATGCCAGGCACGGGAGATTCGGTCTTATGGTAAGATTCCTGTCGGATATACTCCTCTCGGTCCCCTCCATAATAGTGGGGACATTCGTGTATGCCCTGATGGTGAGGCCCATGGGTACTTTTTCCGCCCTCTCCGGAGCTGTGGCCCTTGCCATAATAATGATTCCCATCATCCTCAAGACCACAGATGAAGTGCTTCAACTGGTTCCCGATGTGGTGAGGGAGGCCGCCTATGCCTTGGGGGCACCCCGGTGGGTGGTTATAACGAAAGTGGTTTACAGGGGAGCGACTGCGGGTATAATGACCGGTATAATACTGGGAATTGCGAGAATCATAGGGGAAACGGCTCCCCTCCTGTTCACCTCCTTTTCCAACAACTTCTGGGAAACGAACATCTTCAGACCTATGGCCACAATGACGGTCCTCATATTCAACTATGCCATGAGCCCCTACGAGAGCTGGCAGAGTATGGCATGGGGAGCCAGTTTCATCCTTACCGTTTTCGTTCTTATTCTGAACATGTTAAGCAAATTCCTGTTCAGGGGGAGAAAGTATGGATAGGTACATTGCCAGAATTCAGGACCCTGTCAAGATAGAGATACGGCACCTCAATTTCTATTACGGACAATTTCACGCCCTGAAGGACATAAATCTCCAGATTGCCGAAAGGAAAGTCACTGCCCTCATAGGTCCATCCGGATGTGGAAAGACCACCCTTCTGAGGACCATGAACCGCATGCACGATCTGTATCCGGGAAACAGATACGAGGGGGAAATACTGCTGGATGGGAGGAATATACTGGACAGGAAGATGGACCTGATGGAGCTCAGGCAGAGGGTGGGGATGGTTTTTCAGAAGCCCACGCCCTTCAATGCTTCCATATTCGATAACGTGGCCTTTGGATTGAAGTTGAAGGGCATAAGGAACAGGAGGGAGCTGGAGGAGAGGGTGGAAAAGGCGTTGAGGGATGCGGCCCTGTGGGATGAGGTGAAGGATAAACTGAAGGAGAATGCCCTTTCCCTTTCCGGGGGGCAGCAGCAGAGATTGTCCATTGCCAGGGCCATAGCGGTGGAACCGGAAGTTCTGCTATTCGACGAGCCAACATCTGCGCTGGACCCCGTTTCCACATCCAAGATAGAGGAACTCATCAGGAGGCTGGGCCAGAGCATGACGGTGGTGATAGTGACCCACAATATGCAGCAGGCTGCAAGGGTTTCGGATTATACCGCATTCATGTACTTCGGAGAAATCATAGAGTTCAACTCAACCGATATAATTTTCACCAGACCCAGAATTAAACTGACAGAGGACTACATAACAGGGAGGTTCGGATGAGCAGGAGGAGTCTCTCAGAGGAACTGGAAATCCTCATGGGGGAGATAGAGAAGGAATTCTCCATAGTTCTGGACATGCTGGACAGGGCACGGGACCTTGTGGAGAATCATTCCGAGGAGGCGTATCGGACTATCATGGATATGGAGGACACCATAAACAGGATGGAAGTGGACATAGAATCCCATGCAATTAAGCTTCTGGCCCTCTATCAACCCGAAGCCGGGGATCTGAGAACCATTATCACTGCCATCAAGGTGAACAACGACCTGGAGAGGGCGGCGGACCATGTGGAGAATATTGCGAGGGATGTCCATCTCATGAAGAGGGATGGGGGAAAGATGGTGGTGGATGTATCGGAAATCTACTCCAGGACCAGAAAGAATTTCAGCGATGCCATAGACGCCTTTTTGAAGCGGGATACAAGGGAAGCCAGAGAAATCATTATGAAGGACAGCGAGATAGACCGTCTCAGGGACAGGCTAATAGAGGAGATAGTGGGGGAGATAACCATAAAACCCGAAATTGCCCCATCCGCACTGAAAGCACTCAACATAGTGCAGAACTTCGAGAGGATTGCGGACCTGGCCACCAATATAGCAGAGGATACCATATTCTGGGTTGAGGGCATCATATTCAGACACGGGATAGAGAGGTAGGGCAGGAACTCCCCGCCAGTCTATCTGGAAACTGCTCCCATTCCCCGGAATGGCTCTCATCATCTAACCTTAACAATCTGTTCCTCAGGGACTCCACTGTAGGGAATCTACCATCACGAAGCCATGCGTACCGTCTATGTCTCCCGGCCGAATTAATTCCTCTCCACTCCGGATGCCAGTCTGTAGAGGAGGAAGAGGAACAGCCCGAATATGAGCATGGGAGCGATTACGGCAAAGGTGATGAAATACTCCGGGTTTGGTATATCCCTCCGCTGTATGTAATCGAATGCCGTGTTTTCAACCACGAGCAGGTAGATGGATATCAGGGCTCCGGTCAATCCGAGTAAATCGAAAAATCTGGATGCGATGGTCTTCCACTCCCCCTCATCCATATCCCTCCTCGATGCGAAGAACACCAGCCCCGGAAATCTCGAAAGTATGCGCTTCTCCAGAAGGAGCAGTCCGGCGAATATCAGGGGTAAAAGGGAAAATACGATTGTGGTGAGCAGGTATCCAGTATCCATCCCTCCGGATGTGTACCTGAAAAGAATCGCCCACATGCCTGCGAAACTGAGGATTAAAATGAGGATATAGATTATTCGCTTCATGGCCCGTTTTTAATTTTACACTGTGGGGTTCGGGAAAATCGATAAATTGAACCTGCAGGTATGGGGATGGGATGATTGTGGAAATGGCAGTCAGAAATTCCACATCGGAAAAATTGGAATGGCTTTCGTTTTTCTGACGGGAATCCGGATGGGAGAGAGCAGGCCCATATATTGAAATCCCCGGTGAGTCATGGGACCCATCAGGAGTCTTTCACGGGTGATTCTCTGCATCCTCCATCGAGCCAGTTCCGTGGAAACTGCCCTGTATATCCCGCATATTTTGCTCCTTTAAAATTTTCCTACAACGCCGGGGTGGCGGAACTGGCAGACGCAGGGGACTTAAAATCCCCGGGCCTATGGCCGTGCGGGTTCGAGTCCCGCCCCCGGCACTTGAGGAACAGGGGAGGAGACTTTCTTGCAATCGTAATGGGGTTGGTCGTGGGCTCGGTATTCGATTGGGCGGCGAGCAGTTTTCTGCCATCGCATCCTGCAAGGGATTTCTTCGTTAAGAAGGTGGAATTCGGAATACCTCAGTTTTCGATGGACCTCGTCCTCTTTTCCTTCAGTGCCGGCATTCTGTTCAGATTTTCCCTCATAATGGTCATTACAGCCGTAATCTTCTACGTGGTTTACAGGAACATCTGAATTCCTTTAAAATTTAGTCCCTGCGGGAGTGGCGGAATTGGCAGACGCGCTGGGTTCAGGACCCAGTGGGGTCAGTCCCCGTGTGGGTTCGAGTCCCACCTCCCGCATTTGCCCCATATCTGGATAGACCTGGCCAATTCGCCCCAGGTATTGTTCTTCAAGCCCATAGTGGATGAACTTTCCGGAAGGGGTATCGATATAACGATAACCGTCCGGGATTTTGCCCAGACGGTATCCCTCGCCCGCAATCTTGGTCTTCGGTTTTCCATAGTGGGGACCCACGATGGGAGGAGCAGGTTCCGCAAGGGCGTGGGACTCCTCAGGAGGGCATATCAGCTCGTGAATTTTTACAGGAAAATGGGCAGGAAGGTGGACCTTGCCCTTTCCCATAACTCGTATCATCATATAGTCGCCACCAGATTTCTGGGTATCCGCACGGTGACCATGATGGATTTCGAGGGGCAGAGGGCCAATCATCTGGCATTCAGGCTTGCCCACAGGGTCATCGTCCCCATCCATTTCAAAAGGGAGTACCTGAAGAAGTACGGGGCTGGTGAGGGGAAGGTGCGATTCTACGATGGCCTGAAGGAAGAAGTCTATCTGTGGAATTTCCAGCCCGGAGATGATTACATCTCCCAGCTCGGCATATCGAGGGATAGGCCCGTTGCTGTGGTCAGAACCCCTCCGGATTATGCCCTGTATCACAGGGGGGAGGGGCCCTTCCATTCCATCCTGAATTATATTCGGGAAAAGGCACGGGTAATCCTCCTGCCCCGAACCGATAGACAGAGGGAATGGTTTTTGAGTCGATTCCCCGAATTCTACATTCCGGAGGATGCTATAGATGGTCCGAGGGCCCTGTACTGGGCCGATTTTTCCATAAGCGGGGGCGGGACGATGAACAGGGAGAGCGCTCTCCTGGGAACACCGGCATACAGCACGTTTCAGGGGGAAAAGCCGGGGGTGGATGAGTATTTAGAGAGGATGGGCATGCTCAGATACGTATCCTCTCCTGAGGAGATAGAAGTTCGAAAGAAGGAGAAATACAGGGTGCTGGTGCAGGGCAGGAAAGTCCTCAATCAGATAGTGGAATTCATAATGGAGGAGTTGAAGGTCGTTTAGAATTTTGGTCCGATGGAACTGGATAATCTGTGGAAGGGGGTTCGTGCTGAGGTGGAGGACTTCCTGAATGGATATCTTCCTCCGGAGGACAGGCGTCCTGCCATTCTCAATGATGCTATAAGGTATGCGGTCTTTTCGGGGGGGAAGAGGATTCGGCCCCTGCTCGTGTATCTCGGGTACGAACTGGAGAGGGGGGTGTTCCCGTTCGGGGATGAAGAGGTGATTAAAGCTGCATCTGCCATAGAGCTGATTCATACGTTTACTCTGGTTAATGATGATCTTCCCCCTATAGATAACGATGATTACAGGAGGGGGAAGCCCACTGTTCACAGAAAATTCGGGGAGGACATCGCCATACTCACGGGGGATGCCCTGTTCGTATACGCCATCGATTTGCTGTCCGATGTAAACGAGGGGGTCAGAAAGACTGTAATCGATTCCCTGAAGTATGCTATAGAAGGGCAGGTTCTGGACCTTAGGGAGGATATTGGTACTGTGGAGGAGGTGCTCATGGTCCACAGGTACAAGACCGGAGAGCTCATGAGGGCGAGCCTCCTTTCCGGATATATACTGGCCGGCGGTGAGAATACGGATGTTGTTGAAAGTCTCGCTTACAGCTTCGGAAAGATATTCCAGATTACCGATGACATAATAGATGCAGCGGATGGAAAGGTGGAGAAGGCTTCCATAATTCGATTCATGAGCCGGGAAGAGGCCATGGCTCTGGTGGAGGGGGAACTTTCGAAGGTCCTGAGTCAGATAGACAGGGTTTTCGGCGACAGGGGAACCCTTCTGAAGGAACTCTTCGAACTGGTGGCCCATAGAAGAAAATGAACAGGGTATTCCTCACCGCCTTCATAACGGTAATCATAGCCCAGATTCTGAAGATCATCTACAACTTCGTGAGGGAGGGGAAGGTGGACTTTCGCATCATAACTTCCACTGGGGGGATGCCATCCTCCCACAGCGCCTCCGTCATGGCCCTCACGACTGCCGTGGGTATAGAGTCCGGCTGGAATTCCCCCCTCTTCGGCGTGACCCTCTTCTTCAGTTTGATAGTCATGTACGATGCAGCAGGGATAAGGCGGGCGGCTGGGCGGCAGGCGGAGATACTGAACAGGATAATGGACGACCTGTATCAGGGGCGCACCCTCTACGAGGAGGGGGAGAAGTTGAAGGAACTGCTCGGACACACGCCCGTGGAGGTGATAGTGGGGGCGATTCTCGGTGTGGTGGTGGCCCTGATGCTGTACAAGTACGTGTGGTAATCATTCCAGTACCGTCATGCTTCTGGTCGTTATCTGGTCTCCCACCCTGAGTCTCAGGACATAGGCTCCCGGTTCGAGGCTCAGACGGAAATCGTACTTTCCACGGGGAAGGTATCCGGCGGATTGTCTGTGTATCAACCTGCCCGAACCGGAGTATATTTCGAATCCCACGTAGGATGGTTTCTGCAGGAGTAATTGGATATTGTCGTTCAGAATCTCTATGTGGAATGTGCCTTCCTCCTTCACGGGGACGGGGAGGGTGGTGGGGACGCTGAGGACCAGTGTCTCGAGTCCTCCGGAGGTGTCTCCGAAAATATTCGTGTTGCTCAGGAAGGAAACGCTTTCGAAGAAGGGTTCTATGTCTCCGGCGGCATATATCTGGGTACCGACTATCTCGAGCCTGTACGGGTTGTCGTAGGCATCTCCCCCTATCACGAGGGTGGTGATGTGGTCTGAAAGGTCGGATGTCAGTTTTGAGAAGAACACGTTGCTCCTTCCAAGGCTTCCGTGCGTTCTCCTTTCTGTGGATGGACCTATGTCGCTGCTGTAGGTGTTCCCTGCGATTATGATATTGCTCCCTGCTATTTCCACATCCTCCGCCACATCGTGGCTCGAGCCTGCCACGAGGGCTGTGGCTATGAGGGTGGAGAAGTCATGAGAAATTCCCGTTACGAATGCATCCATATAACTTCCGGGGGAGGGGGTGCCGAAGACGTTGACGGGGGGCGGAAGCAGGTTATAGTCCAGTACGGAGCCCGTTATGTATATGGCCGAATGGCCCACGGCGATTGCTCTGGAAGAGGAGGAGCCGATGAAAACGGAGTTTATCGGTGTAAGGAGGGGGTCGAGCCGGGTCACGAAGCTGGCATTGGGTCCCGTTCCAAAGAGGGTCCCTCCGTTTGCAAACGTGGAGGAACTGTCGGTGTGCCCCGTGAGATATACGGAGCTATCGCTCCCGATTTCCATATCCCTGGGGCTATCGTTACCCGTGCTTGCCAGTATGGATACTCTGTTCAGGTTGCTCAGGTTGCTGTCGATGGATATTACGTACACATCCCTTCCGTCGCTCTGACCGAATACGTTTTCGGGAATGCTGAATGCGGGGATGGAATCAGTCGTTCCTGTGAGCAGAATGTCTCCGGATGGGTGTATCTCCACATCCGATAAACCCTGATTACCCGCAGCCCCAATCACGAGTGCTCGCACCACCGAAGTCAGATTCGAATCCACCTCGAAAACCACCACGTCGGACCCCTCGGGGGTCCCTATCACGGTGGCGGGAAGACCCAGGAGGGTTGCATCCTGCGTGTACGAAGCCAGAATCAGATTTCCGCCGGGTTTACGGGACATATACACCCCGGTGTATCCTCCCTCGAAGGATGCCCCTCCTATGACTATGGTGGCATGGTGCATGGAGAGGTCCAGATTCAGTTTCGAAATGAAGAGGTCCCTGTTCCCCAGATTCCCGGCCGTATTCCTGGCGGGGGCAAATGTGGTGTAGTCCTCGGTGTATCCGGCAATGTACACTACTCCGCTTGCGGAATCCACTTCTATATCGTAGGCCGCGTCGTTCCTGGCTCCCGTGATTACTGCTGAGAATACCGGATCTATGATGAGGTCGAATCGGGAATCGTAATTCTTCGGTACCAGTTCTATATGTCCCTTGCCGGCCACTATTTCCATCTCCACTTCTCTGGCCCCCTGAAAGGCCCTGATTTCCCTGATCAGGTGTTTCCCCTTCCCTTCGGAATCCCTGATGAGAACGGTGGTTCCCTGCATTTCCACCTCTCCTCCCCTCACCGGCAGGGTTATGGTTCTGGTGGGGGCATTCGCACGGATGCGGAAGTGGATTTCCATCTTATTGTTGCTCAGGGGTACAACCACGGCGTCCACGCTTTCCTGAATTTCCCGAATCCTCACCTGCCTGTACGCTTTGAATTCCCTTACCCCTCCCTTTTCTGCTATGAAGATACTCCCGAATTCCGCTTCTCCGATTATACCCTTTCCTTTCAGGGGCAGTCGTATATCACCTATGGACACCTCCCCTTCCGGAGAAATATGAAGGCTGCGCGATGGGAAACTGAAGAACCCTGACCCCTCCATATATACGAAGTAAGGCAGAGAGAAGACTAATACCAGCATGGGGTAATTATAACATAACTAAACCCACATAAAATACAGTTCTCGTATAGGAAAACCAATTCTCGATAAGAATCGGAAATTCATCGATTTCTATAAATTTCGATAGGAATTATACCCTGCTCCGCGGGTTGAGGGAAATTCAGTTGAAGACTTTCTCCAAGGTGTGCCGGATGTAAGTCCTTTAAAATTAAGCAAAAGGGAGGGAAAAATGCTCAAGATGTTTCTGCTCCTTTTCATGTTTCTCTACGTGGTCTTTCTCGTGTTTCTCGCGCTGCGGGAAATCGAAGGGTCTCCGCAGGGGGATTGCAGCGATACGCACGTGGTGGATAAGTCCGATGTGATTACGGGATATATGGAGTCCGATTTGATGGACAGGATAATGGATGTGCTGTCCGGTCTTATCGATGAAGCACGTCCTGGCAGGGTGATGGTGGGCAGGATTTCGAAGAAGCTCGTGGAAGAAGGAATTGTCAGGGGACTCGGAAAGGTGTATCTACTCTACGGGACCACCAGTACAGATTACGGAGAGCGGGTCATCGGGGCGGTGGTCGATTTTCTGCGCAGGAGGGGCATAGATGCGGTGAAGACGGAGGACTTTCTGCATCCCGGCGATAAATATCACTATATATTCGTGGGTGTGTGCTGATTACTCCGCCCGGCAGTACCTCTGCCTGATGCGCTCTATTATTCGGGATGTGGATATGCCTTCCTTCAGCGGGATTATGACCACCTCCTCCACGATGTCCCTGCCCACCACCTCCTCCGGCCTGTAATCGCCCCCCTTCACGAGAACGTGGGGTCTGAGGAATTCTATGAGCCGGTACGGTGTGTCCTCTTCGAATGGGACCACCGCGTCCACGTACCTTATGGAGGATATTATACTCATGCGCTCTTCCAGCGTTAGAATCGGCCTCAGGTTTCCCTTCAATCGTCTGACGGATTCATCCGTATTTATTCCAACGATGAGCATATCCCCCAGGGAGCGGGCCTGCTTCAGGACCTCCACATGACCGGGATGGATGATGTCGAACACGCCATTCGTGAACACCACTCTGCCGCCCCTCTCCCTGACATTTTCCACCTCCCTCCGGGTCAGCTCCCAGAGGTCCCTTATTCTCATCAGAAAAGTTTACCTCCCTTTATCTCCTGATGCAATCTGCCGTACTTCTTCGAATAGGCTTTCTTCAGCCGATTCCTGAGCCTCTCGTCGAAGACCCTCTCCCTTAGGATTTCGGCTATGTCCTCTCCGGGATAGTCCTTCAGAAGTTCGACGAGTTCGGATACGGTCGTCTTTCCCCTTCTGACTCCCCCTCCGGAATATTCATCTTCCTCCCCCCGACCGAGGAATTCATCCGGATTCCCTTCGTACCGGACCAGGTCGGGCACGGGCAATTCCCTTATTCCGAAGATGCGGTGCAGTATATGGGCTGTCCTGCTCGGGAGGAACCAGCGGAGGAGGGGAAGTTTGTCCTTCTCTTTCAACTGGATTCCCGTGCAGGGCTCCCGCGCCTCATCCAGGAGTTCGAGGCCATTCTTTCCCTCTGAGAGGAGAATATCCGGCCCATTCCTGCCCACCTTTCCCCTGCAGGGCTCCGTGTGGATTCTGGCCAGTTCCTTCAGGGGTCTCCACCTGTGGGCGGCGAAGGATTTCCAGACGTATCCGGGCACGAGTCCCAGCAGCAGACCGCCCCACTTCATGAATCTCTCCTGAAGGGATGTTACGAGCCACATGACCGTGTCCCGGTAGTAGTAGAATCGGGCTCCCCTTACGGGTATATTCAGGCGAATCATGTTGCTATCGAGCCTGTTTTCCGCGTTCTCGATTACATCGGTTATGTCCCTTTCCACGGGGGATTTGAGGTGCACCAGCTTTGTGTAATTCATGGAGGGTCTCCCTCTCCCGGTTATGACCAGTGCTATGGAATTGCTGCCGGAATGATTTACCATGACCTCCACCCTGCTGGTTCTGAAAATCGCATCGAATGCGCTCGCGATTCTTTCGTCCCTGTCCAGAAGCAGGATTATCCTGTCCCGGACCACATCCCACAGGTAATCCACCGATGGAGCGAGGGAAGATACGTCATCCCTGCCTCTCCAGTCCATCAGTATGGTAGAGAAGGGTTTGCCCTCCATGTCCCTCTTCAGAAGGGCGGCATACTCTCCCCATCTCATGGGAGGGATAGTGGTTCCCACCACCTGCGGCCTGTAGGGCACCCCCTCTCCGGCCAGATTCAGCACCGTGGACTGGAATATCTCCCCTGCTCCCGGAGGCGTGAACACTGTAATACTGCTGATACTCTCCGCGTGCCCGAGGCCCCCTGCCCGTTTCTCCATGTAAATCTGAAGGGGAAGGAGACCGAAAGGGGGAGTGAATATGGCCACATTTCCATCCGGTACGAATCTCGAAATGCTGACCAGTATATCCGTTTCTTCCTCCTCCACTATGGATGCTATGGACATTATATGGGGGAATCCGGGGGCTCTTCCGGAGAACTCCGTTATCCAGTGGATATCGGAGGTGAAGCGGGGCAGGCGCTCCCACGCAGCGAGTATCTTCATGTCCGGGGATGATGGACTTCCTATGCTGGACTTCACATCGCTCAGGTTTTCCAGGTGGGAGTAGTACCTGTTCCACATCTCCCGGAGGAAGGATTTCGAATCCTCATCCGATGGAAGGAGCACGGGGTCGTTGCGGAACAGGGATGTGGTTCTGTACAGGAGGTACAGGGATATCCATCGAAACAGAAGGTATCGGCCCGCCACTTCCATGTCCCTGCGGGGGAAGAGGGCCGTATCGAATCCCATGAATCTGGCGAATTCCACAGAGTCCTTTCCCCTTATGTTCAGACTCTGCGTCAGGTGCGGCAGATGATGCCTGCTGAGATTGAGCAGGGCAGATGCTATGAACATCTCGTCCCGGACGATGCCTCCCCTGATGACCCTGCACAGGCTGTCTTCGATATCCCCTTCCATCACCCTGTACGCATCCGGTCCCGAATAGTACATGCATGCCAGTTTCCCGCATACCAGTACGGGAATTCCGGTTTCCTCGAATCTGGACCTGAGGCTGGAGGCTATGTGCCTTTCGAATATGCAGTCGTCCATGAGCCTCACGTGCAGTATGGGGTGCAGTCCATGGAGTCGCAATTCCAGCCATTCCCCGTAGGTGTGAACGGTTATCTTTTCATCCCTGCATTTGCCCAATATCCTCTCGATTCTTTCGAACAATGTCATGGCAAGTATTCAGGCCTAATTTTACAGGGGGTACAGCACGGCAAGGCCCCTTATGAACAGAACCATTCGCTGCTCGTAATATGCTCCAATCCTCACCCTCCATCTATCCCCGCCCTTCTCCAGAAATACTTTTGCGGATGGATAGACTATTACGGGCGGGGTCAGGGGAAACTTCAGGGTGTAGTCCGGATACGGGTCCGGCTGCTCTATGGAATAGGAGCCCCTGAAGACCACCCCTGCCATCGCAAAGAGTTCACCGGTGTATAAACTCACGAGGAATTTCAACTGGTCCGGCTCTATGAGGGCGGGGATGCGGTGGTAGAGCACCCATCTGGAGGCCCACTTCCGGTTGGAGAATACGTACGGGGAGCCGTAAAGGACTTCCGCCTTCAGGTAGCCCCGGGGAAGGAACCACTTTCTGAACACGTGCAGGGTGAAATCCGGAGGCACCTTGGTAAAAGTGGATGGACTGTACTGAAAATCATCTATCCCCACTTCCAGGAAAAAGGTCCGTGTTCTGAGTCCTGCGAGCCAGAAAGTGTTGGTTTCCAGACCCTCGTTCCACTGAATCTCCATGTAGGAGCGGAAGGGATTGAAGAGGGACAGGGGGATGCGCCTGTCGGGGGGGAGGATTGCAATCGCATACTCTCCGAAGAAGAAGGGTCCGATTTCCATCCGTTTTATGGCCATGAACCTGTCCACCCACGTTCCGGGGGGATAGACCGATGGCCCCAGGGCTTCCGAATCCGGGAGGGAGAGCCCGTTCACGTATCCCGCATAGAAGAGATAGGAGAGGGAGCCCTTCCGATACAGGAATCCGAGTCCCTCGATGGGGTTCCAGTCCCAGAATATGGATGGGGACAGGCGGAAGGTCCTTCTCCCGACCATCAGAGTCAGGTCATCCAGCTCCAGACCTGCGAAGGCATTGTAATATCCTATGGGAAATCCCCAGAGGGTCCTGAAAGTCCTGGAGACGGTGTCCTCCACCATGCCCCCCTGAATCAGGGCATGCACCCTTCCCCTCTTCCACGAAATCGTTCCCCCTGCGAATATCCCGCTGACCACTTCGAGCTCGATTCCCTCCGGGTAATCGTTTACAAATGCATTACCGAACGAGTCGGCAGGCTCCGTAATCCAGAAGGACAGGATGACTAAAGGGTTCATTCCACAAATTTAAGGGGATTGAGTGCCACGTTCCCCTTCCACACCTCGTAATGAACGTGGGGACCTGTGGATTCCCCTGAGGAGCCGGAATATCCCACCACCTGACCCCTCCTCACACTGTCCCCCTTCGAGACGATGACCCTGGACAGGTGGGCGTAAAGGGTTCTGTATCCCTTTGCATGGGAAATCCAGACGTGCAGTCCGAATTGAGCATTGGAATCCACCGTGGTGACCACTCCTCTGGCGGTGGCGAATACGGGGGAGCCTGTCTTCAGAGCAAGGTCCACCCCGATGTGGCCATTTCCGTGAAATCTGGTCAGAACGCCGCTAACCGGAAGGCCGTAAGGAGTGTCTATCTGCTCCACCAGGTCTTCCATGAATGTGCCGGATATGGGAGAGTATTCTTCATTCATCGTGGCCGATTCCTCGACTCCCAGCATACCATAAAGTTGTTCTTTGAATCTGCGGAATTCCTCCACCTCCTTCCGTATGCTGTCCAGGACCATCAACTGCTGCTTCAGTTTCCTGTTCTCCATCTCCAGTTGCATGACCCTCCGGGTGGTGGCGGCGGCCAGTATGGCGTACACGACTCCGACCATGAACATCAGGATGAGCAGGGAGAGCATGAATTTTGCAAATCCTATCTGCCATCCCTTCAGGAATATGGTCCTTCTGTGTCCTTCTTCGTCTATGATGAATATGGACAGGTGCCTTCTCTTTCCCATATCAATCCAGGAAGGTGGGTTTCCTCACTATGTGATTCATGAATTCGTTGCGGGTCCTTATGTCCTCCCTGAAGACACCGAGCATTGCGCTGGTCACCATCTTGTTCCGGGGTTTCTTGACTCCCCTCATGACGCTGCACAGGTGTATCGCCTCTATGACGACAGCCACCCCCTTGGGTTTGAGTTTTTCCCACAGGGTATTGGCAATCTGCGTTGTGAGCCTCTCCTGCACCTGGAGGCGGCGGGCGAAGGCATCCACGATGCGGGGAATCTTGGAAAGGCCTATGATTCTACCATCCGGTATATACGCCACGTGGACCACTCCGAAGAAGGGAATCAGGTGATGCTCGCACATGGAGTAGAAGTCGATGTCCCTTACTATCACCATCTCGTCGTAGTCTTCCTCGAATATGGCATTGTTGATGAGTTCGTCTATGTCCACCTGGTATCCGGTCAGGAGTTCGTGCTGGAGCATCTTGGCTACCCGGTAGGGGGTATCGAGGAGGCCCTCCCTCTGAGGGTCCTCCCCAACTTCCTCCAGAATGACCCTGACGGCTTCTTCCAGTTTCTTGCTTACCTTTATCCTGCTCATTTTCTCCTTAACCTGAAAGCCTTCCTTGCAACGAGGCTGTTGTCCGCCGTGACTGCTATGATGTATATGCCGGGCTTGAGGAGGGCAGTGTCGTACCCGGCCACATCCTTTTCTATCTCGTAGTTGTTCTCGTAGTAAATCCTGTCCACGTATCTGCCAGCATCATCGTAGAGATAGATATAGACGCTGCGGGATGGTCTGGGAAGGGTGAAGGAGAACACCAGCCTGTCCCCCACCTTCAGATCCCTGCTGAGAATCTCTATGGTTCCGGTCTTCGCCGGGGGCTGTATGGAGTTGGGCCTTCCGGGAGTTCCTCCGGGATATGCGCTCTGGCCCCATGCCTGTGCCGTCCAGCCAGGGGCATTGACGTCCACCCTGATGGTGGTGTAGGGGTCCCTTCCTCCCCAGTAGGATTCGTAGTAGAGGCTGTCCACCGCGAACCCCTCCGGGGTGATTACGGCCATGGGCTGATAGGAGTTGAAGTAGGTCCAGTCCGTGAGGGCCTGGCAGTTGGTATCGCACCTTTCGGGATAGTAGGAGAATGCATATACTTCACCGGGCTGGAGTTCTATGGCGGGGAAGGAGGAGGAGTAATAGGTGCTGGTCCCGGCATAGCTCTTTACCCTCAATCCTCCGAGGTTCACCGGATAATCGCATGCATTTATGAATTCCACGAACTCCTCATTGGTGGGATAATCGTCGAATTCGTTTATCACCAGGCAGGAGAATCCATTGGGATAGGGGAGATTGTACACGATGGTGGTGGTGTCTATGTATGCGAAGGTCAGGGTGGCCTGATAGTAGCCCCTTGCGAGGTTGTTTAGGGGTATTTCGAAAGTGAGACTATCCGGACCCCCGGCATTTAGAACGATGGATGTATCTATATCGCCTGCATTGAAGGAGATGGTCAGGGGCTGGTCGGGTTCCGCCTGCTTCACGAATGCTAAGGATATGGTGTCTCTGTATCCGTAGTTCAGGCCCGTGAGTTTGTAGGGAAGGGGGTACAGGGTGTATCTGCTGTTGGCTATGAAGACCCGGTACTCTCCGTAGGAGTATGCCAGGACCCCCTGAAGGCTGATTATATCGTTCTGCGACAGGGCAGGGGCCCCATCCCTTGCCAGAAGGGCCGGAAGGGACGAATTCTTTATGGAATAGACATACCTGTCGTTCGTATCCACCACAACCGCCTTCTCAATGAATATGGCCACCCCCTCGTACATCTCCGCGGTGTCGGGATT
>WGAQ01000005.1 GCA_015494735.1 Caldifarciminota bacterium
ACGAAGACCCCCTCGTAGAGTTCAGCGCTGTCGGGAGCGGCGGTGGCAATATTGATGACCCTCACCGTATCGATGTAGAAGTCGTGTCCGCCCGATATCACGCTTATATCCGAAAGGGCCCCGATGCTGAGCTCAGTCAGCCCATAGAATTCCTGAACTGTTCCGGTGACCACGACGGAATCACCGATGGAAATCAGGGCTCCCAGTCCGGTGGTATCGCTCAGGAAGACGAATATGCCTGAATATGGTCCTCCCTGCTTCATCTGTATGTGGAATCCCCTTCCGTATCGTCCGACTTCCGTAACGATTCCCGATGTGATGACCGTCTGGCCTGCGTAGGCCGAAGAATCGGAACCGGGCAGGGTATTGCCCTGTATGCTGTCTATGGGCACGTAGGTCTGCGAAATTAAAAGGAAAATCATGTTCTTACCTCCTTATGAGCAGAGAGCCTGAGCCCCCTATTCCCAGTACTGGATACTGCCTGAGGGCGACGCCCGTCATTATGTTGCCTCTCGAAACCACCACACCTGCATGGAATGCCGAGGAGCCACTGCTATAACCTGCGAACACCTTCACCATGTCGTGCACCTTTACCAGGAATCCTGCCCGAATCTCCAGCGGATATCCCCTCTCCATGAATGCATCCAGGTATGCCGTGTAGTTCTTCGTGGGATACATTATGGATATGGAGCCGAAGGTCCTGTCGTATGTGAGTCTGTATCCGAAGGGGCTGGTTCCTATGTACCCGTTGCCGTAGTAAAGGGATGCGGAGACCCAGAGGGGACTGAGGACCTTCATCACTCCTCCCCCTATACCGTAGTACCATCTGAGGGTGGGCTGGCCGTTGTCATCCAGTTCCTCTTCCGGCGTAATCAGGATGTTGATTCCGAAATTCTTTATGGATTTTCCGAAGGCGAATACGTGCTGGGAGAATTCATCCACCGAGAGGGAGAGCCATCCGAATGCCCATCCTCTATACTGGATTCCCGCAAAGTACTTGTTGATATAACCGTTGAAATCATTGGAGTAGGCGAATTCCACGGCCATGGACTGGCCTATCCCCTGGGGAGCGAATAATGCGGCCTCCGGCCGCCCATAAGTGGCTATATTGTTTCCCGCTATGGAAAAGGGGGATATGCTGACCGGTGAAACGAAAGCAACTATCCAGAACATCGGCAAATTTTACAGCGACCTCCTTACGTCTCCTTCCCCGGACGGATTCCCGGGAGCCCTGTGGATATTTTGGAATCCGCTCGATTGGATTAAAGCCCCCTATCTCGCCTCCCCGTTCAAAGTAGCAATTAAATCGATTCGGAGTCATCGCATTTCTCCAATCCGGACGTGCAACGGATGAATTTCAGCGGGACTTGTAGATGAAGAGACCGGCCACCACGGGAAGCAGAATCAGCCCCACCCTGTAGGGGAGGGCAGGGTGCAGTGCAGCAAGGAATCCCGCAATGGCAGGGGAAATCAGTCCAATCAACCTGTTATAACTGGAGAGGGCGGAATGGAATTCGCTCGTCCTTTCCCGTGGAATGAAACTGAAAATCCAGGTCCGATAGAAGGGGAAGGATAGAGCATCCCCGAACCTGCCCAGCGCATACGCGATAACGACCCACATCAGGGATGGAGAGAAGGACATGACCCCCACATTCACCGTCTCCAGTAAAAATCCCAGACCGATAACCAGCATGCCGCGTTCGGATGGAATCCTCTCGCTCACATAAGTGGCAAGGATGGTGGTCAGACTCATTCCCGCCTCGATGAGCATCACGTGGAAGAGGGTGTGCTTCAGGTGGGTCACCACATAGTAAATGAGAACGAATCCCGGAACCAATGCCCACGCGAGGGTTCGAAGACCCTCCACCAGCAGGAGGAATCCATATTCCCCTATGGGAGGGAACCTCCACCCCTGTGGCGTAATCCTCTCCTGCTTCCCCACAGCCGGGAGGAAGACGTAGAGATAGGAAACCGTGACTATGGAGAAGAGTCCGAAGAAGAGGAAAGCCATGCGATAATGGTGGGGGGTGTTCCACACATAGCTGAACAGATAGCCCAGAATCAGAAACCCCATCAACTGACTGACTTCCGGAAGGCGCAGGTGCCATGCATAGATTTCCTCGTATCGGTCCCGGGGATAGATAATCTGCTCGTATGCCTGATACAGGGGATAGAAGAGGGAAGAAATCTTCTCCACTAGGCGCCCCGCAAAGAGCATCAGGGAGGACATCGCCCCATAGGCAAGCGAATAGAGGACATAGGCTATTCCATCGAGAACATCTATCAGGATGAGCCCGTGCTTGAGGGGATACCTGTTGAAGAATCTTCCTATCAGGTATGTGAGGGGAACGAAAGCGATATTCACCAGTGTGAAGAGGGCTCCCACATCCATAACTGAGTATCCCGTCTTCAGCATGTACAGGGGCATGAGATACCAGACTATCAGCTGGGGAGAAATGAGGGTGTGATAGAGAATATAGGCTTTCGCCGGACGGGGAATTTCACTCCACTTCATCTTTCCCTCCAACTACTATCAAGCGCCTGCTCTGGCGCCCGAATGGAGAAAAATCGTAATCCCCGTATAGGGCAACCTTCCTGATTCCCGCAAGTTCCATGAGGAACAGGAGTTCGGCGGGGGTGTATATGCGAACGCTTCGCCTCCTCCTTACGGATTCGCTCCCCTTCTTCAGTATGAGGATTTCAGCCTCCACCCTCATGCTCTCCGGATTCAAGCGGAGCTCCTCCAGATACACGGAGCCATCCTCCAGCATGAGCCATGAGCGCCTCTCCATATTGTCCAGAATCCTGAA
>WGAQ01000006.1 GCA_015494735.1 Caldifarciminota bacterium
ATAAAACCGGGGGAATCCGGTATATGCGGTGTCAGGCGCAATTTCGACGGGAAACTGTACCTGGTCACATACGGCAGGGCGGCTGCCGTCCACATCGACCCCGTGGAGAAGAAACCCCTCTACCACTTCCTCCCCGGAAGTCCCATATTCTCCATTGGAACGGTGGGATGCAACTTCAAATGTCAGTTCTGTCAGAACTGGGAGATAAGCCAGTTCAGGGATTTCTATGTGGACCCGAAGACCGGGGAGCCGGACAGGTGGATAGGGGAATACTGGCCTCCCGAGAAGATAGTGGAAACCGCGGAGGCTTATGGTGTGAAACTCATAGCATACACCTATAACGAGCCCACGGTGTGGATAGAGTACGCCCACGATACGGCGAAACTGGCGGTGGAAAGGGGTATGCGCAATGTGTTCGTCTCCAGCGGATTCGAGACGAAATATGCCTGGGATTATATAGAGCCGTATCTCCATGCCATCAACATCGACCTGAAGGCCTTTTCCGAGGAATTCTACAGGAAGATTACGGGAACCCGTCTCAAGCCCGTTCTGGAGAATATAGAGTACATCGGTGGTGAGAAGTGGGGCAAGATATGGCTGGAGGTGACTACCCTTATCATAGAGGGATACAACGACGATGAGGAGCAATTGAGGGGAATAGCAAGGTTCCTCGCCAGCGTAAACCCCAACATACCGTGGCACGTCACCGCGGCACATCCCGCCTATAAGATGCTCCACATTCCCATAACATCCCATCGGACTCTCATAAAAGCTTACGAAATCGGAAAGGAGGAAGGCCTCAAATTCGTATATGTGGGCAATGTCAGGGACCCGGAGCGCAGCAGCACCTACTGTCCCAGGTGCGGTGAGCTCCTGATTTACCGCGATGGCTATCATGTGGAGGAGAGATGGAAGGAGAGGGGAGTGTGCCATAGATGCGGGGAGAAGATTCCCGGTGTGTGGCTGTAAGGAGGAGGTGAGGTCATGATAAGGCGTCCCGTGGTGGCAGGAGCGTTTTACCCCGCGGACCCGCAGGAACTGGTTTCCATGATAGAGTTGTTCCTCTCCCGCGTTCCGGAACCTCCTGAAGACCCGCCCGTTGCTGTCGTTGCCCCCCACGCCGGATACATCTATTCCGGTCCCGTTGCCGCCCACAGTTTCAAACAGTTGCTTCCCCTGAGGGGAAGGAAGGTGAGGGTTTTCCTGATGGGGCCTTCCCACTACGTGCCCTTTCAGGGAGTATCCACGGGCTCCTATTCCTACTGGAAGACCCCCCTGGGGCTGGTGCCCGTGGATGAGGGGAAGGTGAGGGAGATTCTGACCCTTTCCGATATCTTCATAGATGCCAACGAGCCCCTGGTAAGGGAGCACTCCCTTGAGGTGGAGGTTCCATTCCTCCAGTACGTTCTCGGAGACTTCAAACTGGTTCCCCTGGTCTTCGGATTCGTGGATCCCTTTCAGGTGGCTTCCCTGATTCTGAAGGTGATGGAGCCGGGGGACATAGTGGTGGTTTCCACGGACCTGTCCCATTATCATCCGGATGTTATAGCCCGCAGCATAGATTCCAGAACCATAGAGATGGCCCTTTCCGGGGATACGGAAGGGGTTCTGAATGCTGAGGCCTGTGGAAGCCATCCGTGGGCCACCCTGGTGGAGATGGCCAATATAAGGGGATGGAGGCCCACCCTTCTCGCATACGGAACCAGCGCGGACACCTCCGGAGATACCAGCAGGGTGGTGGGTTATGCCGCCTTTAGATACGATGAAGAATAGGGAGGTGGAGTATGGAAAGGCTTACGAAAGAGGAAAAGAGGATTCTTCTCGATATTGCCCATTCTGCCATTTCCAGGGCATTCAGGGGGGATTTCACCCCTCCTGCTCTTGATGAACTTTCTCCCCGCCTCAGGGAGAAGGGGGCCAGCTTCGTGACCCTGACCCAGCATGGACAGCTCAGGGGATGCATAGGGAGCGTGGAGGCCTACAGACCCCTCGCTCTGGATGTCCATTACAATGCCATCGCTGCTGCTTTCAAAGACCCCCGTTTTCCTCCCCTGACCCTTCAGGAATGGCCCTATACGGAGGTGGAGGTAAGCGTCCTTTCCGCTCCCCGGGTACTGGAATACTCTTCGCTGGAGGACCTGGTGGAGAAACTCACTCCCGAAATGGGACTGATACTGGAACATCCATACGGCAGGGCCACCTTCCTCCCCCAGGTGTGGGAGAAGATTCCGGACCCCATCATGTTCCTCCGGGAGCTTGCCCACAAGGCGGGTCTTCCCCTGGATGTGTATCTGGACCCCCGGACTGTGGTGAAGTACTACACCGTGGAGAAGTTCACATACAGGGACCTGGAGGAGGAAGAGGGTTGATATGCTCTATCCCTCCTATCTGAACCTTTACGAGAGCGGGGAGTTGAGGGACAGGGTGGAGGAGGCGGAGAAGCGCCTCGAAAAGTG
>WGAQ01000007.1 GCA_015494735.1 Caldifarciminota bacterium
TCATCAACGGGCAGATGGAAGTGGATGAGGTCAGGGATGCATGGAACGAGACCTTCAGGGAATTGTTCGGCTTCTATCCTCCCGACGATTCGGAGGGAATCCTTCAGGATATCCACTGGTACAGCGGTAGCATGGGATATTTCCCCACATATGCTCTGGGCAATCTCATCTCCGCCCAGATTTACTTCCGGATGAGGGAGGAACTGGGTGATATCCAGGAGCTTATCCTGAATAAGAGGTTCGGCGATATCCTGGGATATCTGCGGGACAGGATACACAGGCATGGCTCCCTTTACATGCCCATGGATATAGTGAAGATGTCTACGGGTAAGGAACTGGGATACAGTGATTTCGTGAAATACATCGAGGAGAAGATTTCCACACTCGTTTGAGGGGCCGTGCCCCTCACCTTATCCGCTCTATGTTTATGATTCGCGATGCGTGAAGGCGAAAATCCCTCCCGAGATATGTGTTCCTGAACAGGACCCTGTCCGTATCCATTACAACCGGAAACCCCACGTGCTCCGAAATCCTGAATCGGGACCTGTAGAGGAAGTGGCTCAGGAATCCCATATTGGTGTTCTCGGCCAGTATGGATAATTTCGGGTGCTCTGCAGGTCTCCTGATTGCCGATATTACTGCCTGAATCCCGTGCTTTCTTGCCACTTCCCTGATTATCTTCAGGGTTATTTTGGTGTCGGGCAGTGCCCTGTGGAGGCGGCCCGGTGAAATGGATAGGCTCCTGGCCATGTGGTACAGGGATTTCCTTCGGGGTATCTGTTCCAGGTCCTTGAGGTCTATGTATCCCGGGAATATGGTCAGGTTATTCGTGCGGGCCAGTTCCATATTCAACAGTTTGAGGTCGAAGTCCCCGATTCTGTAGCCTATGACTATCCTGTTCGACAGGAGTCGTCTGATTTCACCCGCCACGGATTCGAAGGGGGGAGCATCCACCAGTTCCTTCTCGGATATGCCGTGGATGGAATACGATTTCCTGTCGATAGGAACTTCGGGTCTGACCAGCGTGGAGAAACGGGCTCTTTCGCTCAGATTTTCCCCCGTGACTATTATGGCTATTTCCACTATGCGGGCCCTGTATGGATTGGAATGGGTGGCTTCTATATCCAGGAAGGCAAATTCCATGGGCGGGGAAATTTTAAAACGGCGGGAGAAATCCCGCCCGGTGGATTACCTTATGAACACCTTTTCGGTCCTTCCGGGGATGTGGACGATGAATATCCCGGACCTTTCGAGTGCAGCCCTTTCACCCCTTCCCTTCTCCACGAGTCTGCCGGTGATGTCGTATATGGAGTAGGGGGTTTCCTTCGAGAAGAGGATATAACGACCATTCACCCTTATGTCCACCGGATTCTCCACCACCACTGGACCGGTCTCCGGGCTGGACAGGGGAGTGAGGGCAGCGCTTACCCAGATTCCCCTTCCGTGGGTTGCTGCAAAGAGCAGTGTATCCGTGGCGTCCGTGTACAGTTGCAAATCGTATATGACAGCAGATGGCAATCCCAGACCATACACGCTCCATGAGGTACCCGAAGGATTGCCGGGGTCGAATCTGGTATAGTAAACGCCTCTGTCAGTACCGATGTATATTATGGTGTCCTGCGTCGCGGGGTCGGAGGCGAAGAAAACCTCTATGGTCCAGCAGTTGTATCCCGCTGGCAGATTCCCCGATATATCGATCCATGTGTTCCCCGCGTCGCTGGTGTACAGGATCCTGGGCCATATACTCGGATATCCCCATTCATCCCCTATGCAGATGAAAGCCTCCTTACCATTCGTCGGAGCCACCTGAATATCCGGTATCGATGGAGGATATGCGTATGCAGACCAGTCGGGGGAGATGTCGTACCAGCTCAATCCACCGTCGGGGGTAAATCCGACGAATCCGTCGTTGGAGCCGGTGTATATGGTGTCGGGACTCGAGGTTATTCCCACGGACAGGAGGTAAACACCTTCTAAACCGCTACTGGCGACCAGGGAATCGCTTATGGCTGTCCATGTGGCTCCTGCATCGGAAGACCTGTAAAGCCTGACAGTACCTGCATAGAGATACCCATTGATGGTGTCGTAGAGAAGGGGAGCGGTGGTCCATGCTGCTGCCTCACAGTCGGTCCTCCATCCGAATGTCCTGCACCATCCTCCCGTATTGCTTCCCACGTCGCTGTCCTCGAGGCTGTTGGAGGGTTCCGGATATCCTGAGGTGAGTCTCCTTCTGCTCACGTAGAGCATCATAACGTAGGAAGTGAAGAAAGTGTCGGGAACGGATGTACCTCCCTGCGTGAGCCAGGTGTTGGCTCCTCCATCTCCGCCATCCACTTCGACCCAGTACGTGCCATTGTACATGATGGGAGTTCCGTTGTCCTGTGTACCTCCCAGAACGAGGGAATTGTCGACCGGATTGACGGATACGGTGTAGAACTGCGTTATTCCCAGACCCTGATTCTTGTTTACCCAGGTATCACCTCCATCGTAACTCACCCATATCCCGCCATCGCTGGCGACCCACAGAGTGTCCCCCGATGGGGAAAATGCCAGGTCGTGGATATCGGGGTGGATGACCGAACCGGCTATCTCATCCCAGGTGCTTCCGCCATCGGTGCTCCTTATGAGACCGTAGGAGCAGGAACTTCCGTAATCGTGGACTCCTCCAGCGTAAACGGTGTTCTCGTCCAGAGGGTGCACCTCTATGGCCTGGTCGTACCATCCCTGTCCGCACAGGTATTCGGGAACATTGCTGGTTATATCGGTCCAGGTCTGTCCTCCATCGGTGGATTTGTAGAAGGCGTACAGATTTCCGTACAAATCGGAAAAGGAAATGTACATCACATCCGGATTGCTGGGAGCGATTGCAATCTGCCCCCTCACGAATCCATTGAATCCATCATAGGGGAATGCGTTTATCCTCGTCCAGTTGAAACCGCCATCGTAGGACACGTAAACACCCCCGCTGTCCGCATCTCCTACTGTGGACAGAGTGAACATGGTATCCGGGGCATCCGGTCTGTAAACGAGATCCGTCATGTTGTCGTAGGCACCGCTTCCGAGGGGAACGTCGAAGCTGGCTGAACTCCAGGTCTGACCCCCATCGGTCGAGATTCGTATCCCCATGTTGGTGGCCAGGATGATTCTGTTCGTGTCGTTGGGATGGATCACTATGCGGCTTATATAAACACCGACATCCTCCACCCCTGCCAGTTTTACCCATGTGTTGCCGGCATCCGTGGATTTGAACAGTCCGTCCCCGATAAAGCAGTCTCCGCAGTAGTGCATCTCCCCCGTTCCATAGAAGATAACGGCCGTATCGTATGGATTCATCGCGAGGGCACCGGAGGTGAGGGCCGGAAGGTTATCCCCTATCTGGAACCATGTGGTTCCTCCATCAGTTGTCTTCCACACGCCTCCCCCTGCTGCTGCTATATATACCACATTGGGATTCAGGGGGTTGACCAGTATATAACTGACCCTTCCGGAGGCCTTACCGTCGGACCAGTCGAGGGAGTCTATCAGTTCCGGACCCAGAAAGGACCATGTGGTCACAGCAGGTCTGGCAGATGAGTACACGCTTCCCACGGGGGCCCTGTTCCTCGGCCGTATCTTCTTCTCGTCGGGGATGACCAGTTTCCTGGGAGTCTCCTCCTTTTCTATAACTCTTTCGTTTTCAACTGGATAGTAATATGACCATCCCCACGTAAGTATGGATAAAACCATTCGTTAATTTTAAGGTATTTTCATGACTTTTATCAATACCGCAATGCTAAACGTGTATGAAAATCATAACATTTCGTTAGGAGCGCAATATGACCTGTTAAAAACTGTGGTAATTAAACGCTGAAATATCCGGGTGGGAGAATGCTGGAAATCGGGGCCGTGGAGGTGGCAGAACTCAGGAGAACCAGATTATGAGCCCTCCGGATAATCCGAATCTCCATCCGCCTTTAGCAATGCCCCCTGCACAGTCCTTTCATTCGATAACCGCCCGGAGGCAGGGTTTCGATTGCCGGTAAACGGATACTGAAATTGTCGGGAATCGGGGTGATGGGGGAAAGCCCTGCAGGAAATGGATAATCACACGCAGGAGAATATATGTGCACTCATGAAGCGGTTTGTTATTCCTTTAACATTTTGGGGCTCGATGGACGATAAAATCATCGAAAGTGCCCTGCGAACCATCAGGATAGAGAAGGAAGGTCTGGATAATCTGGAAAAGTCCATCGATGACCAGTTCGTGAAGGCGGTGAAGACCATATACGATTCAAAGGGAAAGGTCATAGTGACAGGCATCGGCAAATCCGGACATGTGGCCCACAAGATTGCCTCCACCCTTTCCAGCACCGGGACACCCGCCGTGTACCTCCATCCCGCGGATGCCCTTCATGGAGACCTGGGCATCATTTCACAGGACGATGTGGTCATAGCCATTTCCAACAGCGGTGAGACATCGGAGATACTATCCCTCATTCCCTATGTGAAGTTCGTCGGGGTTCCCCTCATCGCCATTACCGGGAATGAGCGCTCCACCCTTGCCCGCAAGAGCGATATACTGCTTCTGGTCAGGGTAGAAAGGGAGGCTTGTCCACTGAACCTTGCCCCCACGGCTTCTACAACTGCCACGCTGGTTCTGGGAGATGCCCTTGCAATCGCCCTCCTCGAATTGAGGGGCTTTACCAAGGAGAAGTTCGCCCGTCTCCATCCGGGTGGTCTGCTGGGCAGGAAGTTGAAACTGGTAAAGGAGATAATGCACACGGGGGACAGGGTCCCCAGGGTGAGCGTGAATGCATCCATGAGGGAAGCCATTCTGGAAATGACCAGTAAGGGCTTCGGGGCCACCACGGTTGTGGACGAAGGAGGGCGAATCGTGGGGATTATAACGGATGGGGATTTGAGGCGTTATATAGAGAGGGGAAACGACCTGAACAACGGCAGGGTCGAGGATGCCATGACACGCAATCCCAAGGTTATTTCCCCTGATTCTCTGGTGGGAGAGGCTCTGAGCATGATGGAGAAGTACAAGATTATGGTCCTGCCTGTGGTGGATGAGGAGGGACGGCCCGTCGGAATCATCCATCTTCACGATATACTGGGAAGTGGCATCATCTAATACTCTATGGGGTCATCCCTGTGGGGTTTCCACACGTAGTTGAAGAATTTTCTCTCGTCCTTCAGGTACTCCTCGGGTGTGGCTTCTATGATTTTCCGTGCCCATTCCTCTATGCGCTTTCCCACCTCCTCCCCGAACTTTCCGAATACGGCTCTGCGATAGTCTTCGGGAGTCTCCACCTTTCCGCCCACGAATGGCCATCCATCCTTCGCAGCCAGTTGAAATGTGCGGAATGTTTCCCAGTCCAGTTTTTCGTACAGCTCCCTCTTCTCCGGTTTCTCCCTCTCCTTCTCTATGCCCCTGCGGTATCTCGACAGATTTTTGAATATGGCGTATTTGAGCGCTTCTGCAATGCCAATCGCCTCGGATAGATTTTCATCGTATCCCAGTTTCATGGCCCTGAACTTCTGAAGTGCTGCCATCTTGGGAAACCTGTTGACCTTTGGCATGTCAAATTATAAAGGGTGATTCTGGTTTAAAATTCTGCCCGAATGCCCCGCAGGTTCAGATTGAAGAAATTCCGGAGACGCAAGAGCGATATACTCCTGAGGAGGTACGAGAGGCGGCTCGTGGAGGCGCTGGCGGAACTTCAGATTCCATTGCTTCTGCTCAACTTCGCCCTGTTCATCGGGACTCTGGGATACATGTACCTCTCCGGAGGGGATTTCATCAATTCCCTTTACATGACCGTCATAACGATAGGGACCATCGGGTACGGGGAGGTGGTGGCGGGGAGCGACACTCCCATCGGAAGGATATTCACCACATTCCTTGCACTGTGGGGCATAGGAATCTTCACCACTTCCGTAACAGTTATAGTGAGAGTGTTCTTCAAGAAGGACGTGGTTTCCATTTACAGGAGGATAATGATGCTCAATGCCATAAAGGATTTGAAGGGGCACTATATAGTGACGGGCTACGATGAGGTGACCCGGTGGCTCGTGAAGTATCTGGAGAGGAAGGATATAAAATCCGTGGTCATTACTCCGGATTCATCTCTGGAAGAGGAGTTGAGGGAGAATGGCATCGACTACTATATATTCGGCATCCCGTACAGGGATGAGTTTCTATACGCTGCCGGCATCAGACGGGCCAGCGGTCTGGTGGTGAATTCGAAGGATGATGCGGAGGCCATAGCCATAGTATCCAGTGCCCGCCTCATCCGTCCGGATGAGAAGTTTCACATCTATGCCCTGGTTTCCAACGAGGAACTCGTTGAGAAACTGTATCAGATGGGGGCGAGCAGGGTGGTGGACAGGGAACAGGTACTGGCTTCGAGGTTGCTGGCCCATATCCTCCATCCGGAATCCTCCCGAATCACCCATCTCTTCGACAGGATTGTCTTTGCGGAGGAGCCGGATGTGGATATAGTGGAGTTGTACGTGGATGAGAATTCGCCCTATGCGGATAAGACACTTATGGAGCTGGATATAGGGCGCAGGTATGGTGTGAATGTCATCGGGATAAGGAGGGCCGATGGCGAACTGGAGGTGAATGTCCGGGGCAATACCCGCGTCCACCCGGGAGATGTTCTCATCATTTTCGGTAAGGAGAAGGATATAAGGGAATTCAGGGAAAAGGAGGTGGAGAGATGAGTTTCAAGAAGATATTCAACCATTTCTTTATACTGATGGCCCTGACCACGAACATCAGCTTCCTGATTTACCCCCACCCGATAGAAATTGTAATCACGGTCTTCGCCAATCTGACCGCCACCATCCTCAAGGTGGGGGAGAGCAGGGTCCTTTCCACCGAACTCCTCGCAACGAGTCTGGTTGCGGATTTGCATCTCATCCCTGCGATTTTCGTGTTCTTCCTGGGGAATGTGGATGAGGCAATCAGCCTGGCCTACGGGGCGCTGGCTGCCAACATCGTATCGGTTATCCTCTTCGTAATAGAGACCATCATAGACACCTTCACGGAGGAGTGATGGAACTATAAACTTTCCCCATGACCAGGGAGGAGGCTCTCAGGCGTCTGAAGAGGATTCAGAAGACGCTGACCATACTCGACGAGGAATACGAGGGGGAGGATTATGTGATAGGTCTCCTCCGGGATTTCGTGGAGGACACCAGGAGGCTCCTTAAGGGCGGTGAGGATGTGGATGACAGGATGAGGGAAATCATCGAATTGCTGGACAGGAAAGCCATGTATGAGGTCCTCCTTTACTTCAGGGATATTCTGAATGAGATAGGTTTTCAGGATGTGGAGGAGTTCAGGGATATAGAGAGGGCAATAGAGAGGAGGAAGGTGGAGGATTCCGAAATCTTCAAACTCCTGGGAATGGACATGTTTTAATGGGTGGTGTATATCTGGAGCTTTATCCCCTTTATCTGCTGCTCTGCCACTATGAACTGGGCATCTATGTAAGCATCTGTGGTTGAGAAGAGCTTGAGCCACACCAGTCCCACCATAGCACTGGTTGCTGTCCAGAAGTAATTTTCCTGCTCTGTTGCCCTGTACCTCTTTATGCTGTAGAAGAGGGTGGACCACAGGAAGACTTCACCACCCCCTATCAGGGCCCCTTTCAGATACTGCCTGTTGTAAATCTGGCCACCTCCCGGAAGGGCGAGGGAAAGGATGGCAGCCTTCATGGGGGAGTGGGTCGGACCCGCATCGACCGTATCCACGATTACGCCCTGCGACAGGATAAGGAATAGCATTCACTTCCCTCTGACCATCTCCAGAAAGTACTCGTGGGCGGTGGTGTCTCCTGTAATCTCCGGGTGGAAGGTCAGTCCCACATTCTTCCCATCTCTGACGCCCACCACTTCGTTTCCCAGCCTGGCTATGATTTCTACCTCATCCGACAGGATTCGGGTTATCTTCGGGGCTCTGATGAAGGCCACCCTGGCCCTGCCGTCGAACGAATACTCCACCTCCGCCTCGAAACTCTCCCTCTGCCTGCCGTATGCATTTCTTTCTATCTCTATGCGCAGTTTTCCCAGAGTGTGATGGGGCTCCTCTTCGTTGGTGAGGCTCTTTGCCATCACGATGATTCCAGCGCAGGTTCCCATGATGGGTCTGTCGAACTGGAGAAGGGCGTCGAACATGCCGCTCCGCAGGAGCAGTTTCCTGAAGGTGGTGGACTCTCCACCGGGTATTATGAGCCCATCCACATCCTTTAAGTCCTCCGGAAGTTTGACCCTCTTTGTTTCCACCATCAACCTGTGGAGGATTTCCTCGTGCTCCTCCACATCCCCCTGAATTGCCAGAATCCCTATTCTCATGCGAAAAGTTTAAAGGTGAAGGTGGAAGCGCAATTCCGGACTGGATGGGAGATATAGATATGGGGAAGCGGACGGGGTGGGATTCGAACCCACGGCCCCGCTTTGAGCGGGGCAAAGGCTTAGCAAGCCCCCGCCTTCGGCCGCTCGGCCACCCGTCCTGCCTCCCCTGAAGCGGAGGGGGCGGGACTCGAACCCGCACGGGCGCGAAGCCCAGCGGATTTCAAATCCGCCGCCTTGCCAATTCGGTCCACCCCTCCGGCGGCTCGAAAATTATAAAGGATTCGGTTCTGACCCACGGAGCGAAAA
>WGAQ01000008.1 GCA_015494735.1 Caldifarciminota bacterium
AAGGAGAAGGCCGAACTCCTGAGACAGACCGCCCGCATAACGCAGGCACCCATCCTCAGGTATCTGAATTCTCAGGGCAGTAAAGTGAAAGAGGTGGAGTCCTTCTGGGTGATAAACGCGATACATGTGAAGGCCACTCCGGATATAATAGAGGAACTGGCCAAACTGCCCGATGTGGATTATATAAAGCCCGTTCAGAAGTATCACATAATCGAGCCGGTGAAATCGCAGAAGGCTCCTCCTTCGGTCAATGCGGTGGAGTGGAATATAGACAAGATAAAGGCCGATTCCGTCTGGTACCAGTATGGTCTTTCCGGTAGTGGTGTTCACGTGGGTGTTCTGGATACGGGAATAGACCCCAACCATCCGGCCCTCGATGGCAATTTCTCGGGTCACTTCCTGGATGCTGTCAACAATCAGACTGACCCGTACGATGACCATGGTCATGGAACCCACGTTTCCGGTACCATAGCGGGTGGAGATGGCCCCGGTCCTTTCACGGATGATATCGGTGTGGCATACAATACACAGATTTCTTCCTGTAAGGCTTTCAGTGCGAGTGGTAGTGGAACGGATACCGACATATTCGAATGCTCCCAGTGGTTCGTGTCCCTGAAGGCTGATTCCGGTGTTCCTCTGGTGGCCATAAGCAACTCCTGGGGTGGCGGCGGTGGAGACACATGGATGTGGGACGATATATGGAATAACTGGAGGGGAATGGACATAATTCCCGTGTTTGCCGCAGGAAATAGCGGTCCGGGTTCCGGAACCGTGGGAAGCCCCGGAGATTATCCCATAGTCATAGCAGTCGGTGCCACTGATAATGCCGACAATGTGGCAGATTTCTCCAGCCGTGGACCTGCACCCAATACCGCCCCCTACAACGACACCACCTACTGGTCCAGACCCGACTGGAACTTCATAAAGCCCGATATATCTGCACCCGGTGCCGGTATTCGCTCTTCCGTTCCCGGTGGTGGGTACGATACCTGGGATGGTACTTCCATGGCCACACCTCACGTGACGGGTGTTATAGCCCTCATGTTCGAACTCAATCCCACCCTGGATTACTACACGGTTTACGATATCCTGACCAATTACGGTGTGGACCAGCCCTCTCAGGGTGGCACATATCCCAACAATGATTACGGATGGGGTCGCATAAATGCCCTGAAGGTCATACAGAATACCCCCACTCTCACCGAGCCCTTTATCAAGCCCGTCGCTTTCATTGTGGATGATGGCTCCGGTAACAACGATGGTGTGGCTGACCCCGGTGAGTCCGTGAACCTCTTCGTGGTTCTCAGGAATCTGGGTCTGGATGCCACCAACGTGAGCGCCACCCTGACGGTTCTGGATACCGGCGTCACCATTACGGATAATGCCTCCGTGTATGGCACGCTGGTTCAGGGTGATACCTCTTCCGGCGATGGATTCGCTTTCTCCGTATCCCCCGACAGGAGACCCGGCCTCGCCGCCAGATTCGAAATACACATAACTGCCGATGGTGGATATGAGAAATACGATACCTTTGCCCTTCAACTGGGAACTCCCACCTATTACACCTGGTTCCAGTACGACTTTACGAGCGAGGGTCCCTGGACCACCAATGGTACGTGGGCTCTGACCACCGTCGATTATAACTCTCCTCCCTCATCCTTCACCGATTCTCCGGGAGGGGATTATGGAAATAACGAGCACAACTATCTCCTTCATACCATCGCTTTCGATTTGAGCGATGCATATTTTGCCAGGGTTATCTTCCATCACAAGTACGATATCGAAAGTGGATATGATTTCGGATATGTGCAGGTTTCCACCGATTCCTCCGATGCTGCGGCATGGACGACCATAGGGACTTTCAGCGGAACACAGAGCGCCTGGGTGGCCGAAACCCTCAACATTCCTGCCGATTTCATGGGTCAGCAAATCTATGTGAGATTCCTGCTGGAGACTGATGGTTCTGTCACGAAGGATGGATGGTATGTGGATGATGTGTTACTGCAGCAGGACGTGCCCCTTTCCGGTGTGTATCTCATAAGTCTCGGATACACGGTTGTGGATACATTCTCCGGTGATAATGCCAATGGCAATCTGGACCCCGGTGAGACGGCAATTCTCAAATGGCTGATTGCCAACAATGGTTCGGATGCGGCCATCAACGTGCAGTCCACCCTGTCCACCACCAGTTCCTATCTGACTATAACCAGTTCCTCCTACAATGCAGGCGATATACTTTCGGGTGAGGTGGATACCCTTTACTTCGAGGTTCAGGCGGATGCTGCCACGCCTCACGGAACGCTGGCCGACCTCCAGCTGGTGCTGGCCGGAGACAACGTGGACGACACGGTCAGTGCGGAAATCCTCATAGGAAAGATATTCTGGACATCCGGTGTCGGTCCCTACATAGCATACGATATCACCGATGTCGCATACACGCCCAGCGCCCCCGACTTCCAGTGGATGGAAATCGATACTATCGGAACGGCCGTTTCTCTCGGAGATGACGACAGGATAGCCGTTGCCCTGCCCTTCACCTTCAGGTTCTACGGTGTGGATTACGATACCCTCTGGATTAACTCCAACGGATGGCTGGCCTTCGGACCCGACCCCGGTGATAACGATTTCAGCGAAGATCCCATTCCCGATACCACCCAGCCCAACATTATGATAGCAGCATACTGGGATGACCTCAATCCGTCGAATGGTGGACAGATTCTCTACTATTACGATTCCACCAGCAACGTATTCATCGTGGAGTACAGGGAGGTGCCCCATTACGGCTCCACCTCCGACCTGGAGAACTTCCAGGTGGTCCTTTACGACCCCGCCGCATATCCCACCACCACGGGGGATGGACTCATTAAGGTTCAGTTCCTCACCGCACCTGCACAGGGAGACTTTACCCTCGGTCTCGAGAGCATAACCCCCGACACAACCTATTATCTCGCATACGTGAGTCAGGGCTCCTACAACGTGGGTGCGGAGACAATCACCGATTCGTTCGCCATCCTCTTCCTTCCCGAGGGAACTGTGTCTCAGAACGAGTCCAACGCGGTTTCCAGGCCCAATTTCCTGACGATGACGCCCATGGTTAAGAAGGGAGCCCTCTCCATAAGGCTCACCATACCTGCTGCCATGAATGTGAATCTCTCCATATACAACATAGCGGGTCGTAAGGTGATGGATGTAGTCAGGGATAAGCTGAGTGCCGGAATATACTCCTACGACGTGAGATTGCCCTCCACCGGAATTTACATCATCAGGCTCGATACGCCTGATAAATCCATAGTGAAGAAAGCCGTCTTCATCAGGTAATGTCCTTCTGGGGGGCCTGCTCCCCCCATTAATCCTTTAATCTTTGGCCATGCTGAATTCCATTCTCGCCCTCTCCCTTTCCGTCCATTATGCGGTGCCCGTCCAGCCCATATTGTATTACTCCTACGGTCTCGATGTGCGGGTATCTCACAGGTATGCGAGTGCATCGCTTTTCAGAGTTGGTGGCTCCGGTGATTACAGTTTCACCTCTTTATCCGCTGGAGGTGGCTATACATACAGGATATTCTACGCGGGCCTGGAGATGGGTGTTCAGGTGCGGAGCAGGGAAGATGCCCGTGAAATATCCCTGGGTCCATCTGTTTACGGAGGATTGGTATTCGGCTCGAGATGGAATATGGACATAGGGTTGAAGTTCTTTCCGGGGAGGACGCGAAACCTGTCCTTTCTACTTATTGGCATCGGATATATCTGGTGATATTCTGGAGGGAGCAGGGATGCGTCCCTCCTTTCAAAGAAGAGCCCCCACCCCCATCCATACAGGGACGAATATTATTGTCCAGTGATATCTTCTCCAGTGGTTTTTAAAGGAATGTTTCCGGGTTCCCCAGCCCAGAAAACCATTCTCTTCATATCCTTATCGATTATAATTTCGGCAAATCAATTTCCATGCCTTTAAGGTGCTGTAAATCATGGGTTTTTCCTTTCAGATGCAAAACAGACGAAATGGGGGAGTGCGTTTCATCAAAATCATAACAGTTTTCTGCATTCCCTGTAAAATTTTCTCATGAAGATTCTAACTATAATCAAGAGAGTTCCCGATACAGCCGCCAATATCAAAATTCTGGAGGACGGTTCGGGGATAGACAAGACAAATCTTAATTACGTCACGAACCCATACGATGAATATGCCCTCGAGACCGCCCTCCGCTTGAAAGAGGCTAAGGGTGCTGAACTGGAGGTTCTGGCCGTTTCCGATAATCAGGATATACTCAGGAATGCCCTTGCCGTCGGTGCAGATAAGGCGTACATGGTGGAATACGCCGATTACGATAAACTGGACCCCTACAATCTCTCCCGCATCTATGCTGAGGTGATAAAGCAGAAGGGCCCCTACGACATCATCCTCACCGGAAAGGTGACCATCGATGATAACAGTTATGCCATCGGTGGATATCTGGCTGCATTTCTGGGACTGAATTACGTTTCCCATATAGTGTCTGCCCAGTTTGAGGGGGATGAACTGGTGGTGGAAAAGGAGACCGACAGGGGAAGCGAGACCCTTTCCATATCCCTGCCCGCCATCCTCACCCACGAGAGGGGTAAATACGAGCCCAGACTTCCGAACCTCAGAGGTATAATGCAGGCCAAGCGCAAACCTTTGGATGTTCTCAAGCTCGAAGACCTGGGAATCACGATTACTCCCGCCTACGAGATAATCAAACTGACACCTCCTCCCAAGAAGGAAGGTGGTCGCATACTGGAATCCGTGGACGAGCTGGTGGAAGTTCTCAAGAACGAGATAAAAGTGATATAACAGGAGGCGAAAAATGGCAAAAACACTGGTATTCCTCGAGGTTCTGGATGGTGAGGTGAGGACCGCCAGTCTGGAGGCGGTGGGTGTTGCGAGAAATATCATAGGTGGAGAAGTTTATGGAATCCTCATAGGAAAAGGGGTTTCTTCCCTCAAGGATGAAGCAGCCCGTTATGTGGACAAACTCTTCGTGTCCGACAGCGATGAACTGGATTATCCCTATCCCGTTCCTTTCGCAAAGACCATAGCAGAGGTCATGGAGAAGGAGGGGATAGATTACTTCCTCATATCCTCCACCGTCGTGGGGAGGGAAATTGCTCCCCTCGTTGCCGGTCTGGTGGATGCCATATCCGTCGAAGAGGTGACCGGTATGGAGAGTGCGGAGGTCATAGTAAAGCCGGTGGTTTCCAACAAGGCCTTTGCCCATATAAAACTCCTGAAGGATAAGAAGGTTATAGCAGTCAAGCCCAAGGCATTTGCCCCTGCCCAGGCAGGAGATTCCGCAGGTGAGGTGGTGGAGATTACGCCCAACACCGACAGGGGTGGCCTTACGGTCAAGCACATCAAGGAGAAGGAGAAGGGTGAAATCGATGTCACGGAGGCCGATATAGTGGTCTCCGGTGGAAGGGGTCTCGGAGGTCCCGAGAAGTTCCAGCTCCTGAGGGAATTGATAGATGTTCTTACACAGGTTACCGGCCTCAAGGTGGCTCTCGGTGCTTCCCGTGCGGCTGTGGATGCAGGGTGGATAGACCATTCCCATCAGGTGGGTCAGACTGGAAAGACCGTATCGCCGCAGATATACTTCGCAATCGGAATATCCGGTGCCATACAGCATCTGGCCGGTATGAGGACTTCCAAGTACATAATAGCCATCAATAAGGACCCGGAGGCTCCCATATTCAAGGTGGCCGATTACGGCATCGTGGGTGACCTGAATCAGGTTGTTCCCGAACTGATAGAGAAACTCAAGCAGTATAAGAAGAACTGATGATTCTCTTACTCGTGAGCCAGACTTTTGTCGGGGAGGAGGTGGTCTCCTCCCGCTTTCTGGAAGAAATAAACCGGATAGAGAAACCCCTGTACTCCGTATCCAGCGGAGATTCTACTCTCGATGGGCTTTATCGGAGCAGGCGGTTCAGGGAGATAATAAAGCTCTACTCATCCAGGCTGGAGCCCGTATATCGTCTGTTCGTCGGGGAAGCCCATTATTACCTGGGGGATTATCCGGGTGCTGATTCCCTGTACTCGCTCGTACTCAGGGAAAATGCCGATACTCTCACGAAGGAGATGGCCCTCCTGTCCAAGGGGTGGACCTATTACCGGAGGGGCCTTTACGAGAGGTCTCTGGATATAGCCAGGAGGGTATCGGACACCTCTCTCGAATACGTGGCTCGCCTCCTGGAAGCCCTGTCCTCCATCGCCCTTAAGGATTATTTCACCGCTTACAGGGCTCTGGAGGGATTCGAAACCCCCGAGGCTCTTCTCGTGAGGGGTTATGCCACCTACATGCTGGGCAATTACGACCTGGTTCTGAAAGCCCTTAACAGGCTCTATGAACTGTATCCCAACAGTCCCCTCGCCCCCTATGCCCTCTTCCGCATAGCCACCGTTTACCTGAAGACGGGATACGTGGACGATGCCATAAGGTACCTCTCCCTCATACTCGAGGAGTACCCGAACTTCGAGCTGCGCCCGCAGGCTTACTACATTCTGGCGAAGACCCTGTATCAGGAGAAGCGATACGAGGAACTTGCAGATGTGGTGCGGGATTTTCTGAAGGAGTATCCCGAGAGCGATTACGTTCCTGTTATTAAGAAGTACCTGCTCGATGCCTATTCCTCCGAGCCCTATATGGTGGACGAAGACTATCCGTATTACCACCTGCTCGAAGGATACGTTAACTACGAGAAGGGCAACTGTGGGACTGCAATCGAGCATCTGGAGCGATACCTCAGGTCTCAGGAGAGGAGATACTTCATATTCTTCAGGAGGTACAGCAACGACCCATTCGTTCCCGATGCCCTTCTGTACGTTTCCCGCTGCTATCTCAAACTCGGGGATGAGGTGAGTGCTGAGAATTATCTGAAGAAGTGCCACGATTACAGGTGTCGCATCGAACTTTCGAAAATACACTTCGGCAGGGGAGATTACGATGGGGTTATAAAACTCCTCTCCAGGTACAGGGATGAGAAGTTGCCCCTGGAAGATAAGGCGGAGATATACTACCTGCTGGGCGCATCCTATGCCAGGAAAGGGGATGTTGAAAAGGCCAAGAGACTCCTGCGGAGGGCAGAGGTCATATACAAGGAAGTGGGGAACAGGGAAGATATAGAGAGGGTCAGGAGGGAACTGAAGGGCCTCGAATAAAATGGCAGAATCCCATCCCTTATACTTTTCGATATGATAAAAATTCGCCTGCAGAGACACGGAAAGAGGAATTACCCAATTTACAGAATCGTCGTGGCCGATTCTCGATGGAAGAGGGACGGGAAAGTCATAGAGGTTCTGGGCCATTATAATCCCAAGAGAAAGGAAGACTTTAAAGTGGACCTTGAGAGATACGAATATTGGCTCAGTCAGGGAGCACAACCTACTTCCAGGGTAGTGAGCATCGTTAAATTGCAGAAGAAACTAAAAGGAGGTAACTGAGATGGAAGGCGTGAAGGAGCTGCTGGAGCACATTATAAAGTCCATCGTGGATAATCCCGAGCAGGTGGAGATAAAGGAGATACCCGGCGAGAGGGTCGTGATATACGAGGTAAGGGTTGCTCCTGAGGACCTCGGAAAGATCATCGGAAGGGAGGGAAGGACTGCCAAGGCTATCAGGACCATCATAGCCGCAGTATCCCTGAAGAAGGGTAAGAAGGCTGTTATAGAAATCCTTGAGTAAACAGCCTGTAGCCAGAATACTGCGAGAATTTGGGCTCGGGGGCGAGGTGAAGGTCCGGATCTACCTGACCCCTCCCGAGCCCTTCTTCAATTATACCTCTTTCTTCATCGAAACCCCCGTCGGAATGCAGGAGTACGAAGTGGAGTATTCCCATCACAGGTATGGAAACATAGCTATCGTCAAGTTCAGGGGCATCGATGAAAAGGAAGTGGCGGCCCTCCTTAGGGGTAAGGAACTTCTGGTGGAGGAGAGCATGCTTCCTCCGAAGGAGGAGGGGGAGTACTACGTCTATGAGCTGGAGGGTCTGGATGTGGTTTACGGGGGTGAGGTAATTGGAAAGGTGCGGGCGGTTATACAGCCCGGTCCCTATCCGGTGTTCAGGGTCTCCACCGGTGAGGATGAGGTTTATGTTCCATTCCACGATGAATTCGTGGAGAGAATAGACCTGGAGGAAGGGAGAATCTACGTGAAGAGGATTCCCGAATACGATATGTGATTTCTTCACGGAATCCGCGTATAAAATTTCCCTGAGGATGAAGAGAACCAAAATCGTGGCCACTTTTGGACCTGCCATAGACGACGATGCAGTCCTATTGAAGTTGATGGAGGAGGGGGTGGATGTATTTCGCTTCAACTTCAGCCACTCCGATCCCCGGACCCATGTGAGGAACGCCATTCGCATAAGGAAACTGGCGGATGAGGCCGGAAAGAGCATAACGCTCCTCCAGGACCTTTCGGGGCCCAAATTGAGGCTCGGGGACCTGCCAGATGGGACTATATCTCTCTCCGATGGGGAGGAGATAATTCTTTCCCCGGAACTACGTGAGGATGGGGTGAAGGTGCTACCCGTTCAATTTTCGCGCCTTGCCAGTTTCGTATCTCCGGGCGACAGGATTCTGCTTTCGGATGGCAAGATACACCTGGAGGTCTTCAAGGTTTCGGGCAGGGATGTGTATGCGGTGGTGGTGAAGGGGGGAGAGGTCTCCTCGAGGGCCGGCATAAACCTGCCTGGAAAGGAACTGGACATCACCGCCCTGACCGAAAAGGATGTGAAGGACATAGAAATCGGTGCAGAAGCGGGTTTCGACTGGGTGGCTCTGTCCTTCGTTCAGAGGGCGAGCGACGTGGAACTGGCCAAGTACTATCTGAAGATCAACGGTTCCAACGCCAAGGTGGTGGCGAAGATAGAGAAATCTTCTGCGGTGAAGAGATTCGACGATATAGTGAATGTGTCTGATGGTATAATGATAGCCCGTGGCGACCTGGGTCTGGAGATTCCGATGGAGGAACTCCCCGTCATACAGAAGAGGATTATAAGGAAGGCGATTTACAAGGGCAAACCCGTTATAACCGCCACCCAGATGCTGGATTCCATGATTCACAATCCCACCCCCACCAGGGCAGAGGTGGCAGATGTGGCCAACGCGGTTATCGATGGGAGCGATGCTCTTATGCTCTCCGGTGAAACGGCGATTGGAAAGTATCCGGTGGATGCCGTTCGTATGATGAGGAAGGTAATAGAGGAGGTGGAGAATTCCGATGAATATAGGTATCTTTCCTCCCGCCCGGAATGGGAGAAGGAGATAGACGAGTCGGTGGCATATTCGGCATGCGAACTCGCGAATCTCTCCAGCGCCAAGGTTATAGTAGCATTCACCTTTTCGGGAATGACGGCCATAAACATTGCAAAGTACAGGCCCAGGCAGATGGTTCTTGCTATAACCCCCAACGAGTGGGTCGTCAGGATGCTGGGTCTCGTATGGGGTGTAAAGCCTTCGATGGCCAGCGTTCTGGAATCCTTCGAGGATATGGTTTATGTGAGCCGGCGCAAGATTATGCAGAATGGCCTTGCCGATGTGGGGGACAGGATAGTAATCGTGGCCGGCCTTCCCCTTAAGATTCCGGGCATTACGAATCTCATCCACATAACCGAAGTCTGAAACGCTTTCCGGTCGAAGGGAGATTGTCACCTTCGGACATGAAACTGGACATAGTGGGAATAGTTAATGGTCGCAGGGTTCTGGAAGAAGAACCTGAATTATGGCCCTGTGAAGATTGAACCTGCCCTTAAGGTCTTTAAAACCGTGCTCGATGTAGAACCTTTTGTAATACACATCCACCCCATCGCTTATAGCAAACCACATGGCCTGTATCCCACGATATGAACCCTTAATTTCCCTCTGTAAAATGGGTCCGGGCGATTCCTAAAGACCGCCACAGCCACTTTATCATTGCAGATGTTTCCTCAGCACTCCATTTTGAGGGTTCCTTCTCGAATCCAACTGTTCTTATGTCTCTTTCGAAGGGAAATTCCATGCAACCCATCCATTCCCCCGTGTCCAAATTTTTGTCCAGCGACCTTCCCCGGCTCCATCGCGCTATAAAATTTGGGTGAAATTTTTCATACGGAAAATGTGTCTTAAATAGTGTGAACATGAGGTCGAAGAAGCACATAGATGACAGGACTTTGGTGAGGCTGGTTAGGGGGGAGATTGGGGGAAAGGAATACGAGCAACTAATGGAGCATATAATTCAATGCGACGATTGCAGATTCAAATACGTCTCTCTCAGGAAGTACGTGGCATCCAGAAAGAAACCTTTTGCACTTCCCGAAACGGTTGCCCGGTTTGCATACCTTCTCTCCGGATTTCTGCTCTTTGTCCTCATGAGTTTCTTCTCCCACAGGGTGGATGCCGGTTATAGTTATGAAATCCCTGCCAGATACGCGAGCGATACGGGCAGTGTATCTGTCGAAGTCGCTCCCCGGATAAAGTACATATACATCGATACCCTTGCCCTTCATGTGTTCTATCTGCGTGGAGAGAGCACCCTGTTCAAATTCGATTTCGAGCCGCACGGAAATGTCCTTAAGATAAAGGCTAAGAAGCCTGCCCCCTGAGAATTTCCCTCAGTCTCTGTACGACGGATTTGAACTTTCTGGATATATAGGCTTCGGATTTTCCCATTATGGTTGCTATTTCCTTCTGCCTGAAACCGTCGCACTTCAGGCGAATGAGCAACCTCTCCTCCAGCGAAAACCCGCGGCTCTCCATTATAAGGAGAATCCTTTCGCACCACGTGAGGTCGGGGGAATTGTCCGGGTCGCTTATGAATTCCAGTTCCTCCATCGATTCGAAATTGGAGATTCTTCTCTGAAGATAATTGGTGGTGAAGTTTTTGAAAGCCGTCATCACATAACTCCTGAAGGAACTCACCCCATCCCTGTGGGGATTGAACCTGCCATCTGCGCACTTCTTCATAATATGATGAAGGAATTCCTGGATTATTTCCTCCCTGGTTAACTCATCCATTATATCCCTGCGCCTCCTCAGGTGGTCGTGAAACAGACCGGAGAACATGGCCAGGAATATTTCCCATGCGAGTTCGTCTCTGCGACACAGGTTGCTCTTCACATACGAGTAAACGAAGCCCGCCAGTTTGCTGCCCAGGACTTCAGCACTTTCGACTCCGTCCGTGAACCGGAGGAATAGTTCTATCACCCGGTCCTGTAGGTCCTCGTTCCTTATGTAAATTCCGTGGAGTATGCTCCTCAGGACTTTTGTCTTCTCATCCATCGTCGTGTATCCCCGTGGCCCGTCTGCGAAAGAATTTTATAGTGGGAAAACCCCCGCCCGGGGGCGGGGAGTAATGCTCCGGTGGATTGGATTGACCAATGCTTCGACCATTCATCCGGCAATTGATATGGACAGGGGAGGCTCAGGCATCCGCATCCATTAAATTAGACACAATCGTGAGAAAAAAATTTACAGAGGGGGTGTAAAAATTGGACAAAAATCGTAGGAAATTATGGCAGAGGTAAAACTTTACCCACCATAATCTTAAAACTTCCTTCTCCGAACACCTTCAATGTGTTCTTTTCCCCTGACATGATTATCAGGGGCAGTATCAGATTCTGCTCCATATCCGATTTACCTATTCTGATGATGCCATCCGGACGCCCCTCCATGAGCACCATTACGCTATCGAGCCTCGCTGTGGGTCCGGGAAATATGAAGATGCCGGTGGGGGTGTAGAGCTTCATCGAGTACTCTATGGAATCCGGAGCATTCAGGGTTATCACCGTGTCCGATTCCACCACGGTTATGCCCGCTATATCGTCTTTCGACACGTTGAGGGATGCAATGGTGCTTCTTCTCAGGTTCTCCGTATGGAATATCGTGTAGTGAAAACTGAAGTAATTGAACAATCTCCACGATGTATCCTCGATGCTCAACATTATGGGGTCTGTGGACCTGTGAACCTGAATCAATACAGCATAGTACCTGGATGGCTCCACCTCGAATTCCAGGTTTCCCATAAGGAGTATTATGAGCATTTCTCCCATAAAAAGTTTAAAGTATACCCCCTTCGAAATATTAGTGTGTAATCACTAATTTTGTCCCCGATTTCACCGGAAAGGGGCTCCCGTAAAGTCTCGACTCATGGGGAAATGGATATCCGGTATGCCAACTATAAAATTTCTTCCTATGGAGAAGAGATTTCTCGCTATCGGCAATGCTTCCCACAACAGGCTTTTCGAAAGGGAATCGGTAAGGGTGATAACTGTGAGGCCCAAATCCCATAAGGAAGTTCTGGACGAATTTCTGTCCGGAGGGTATATTCTGGCCATGTCATTCAACATCAGGTACATTGTCGATGGTTATGGAAACGAGTTGTACAAGAGGGGAATCCCCCATATCATTCCGACTGTGGAGGCGTTCGACCTGGCAAAACCCGCGGAGAGCAAGGCATTTCTAATAAGGAACAATATCCCAACCACCAGGGCAGAAATATTCGACAATCTCGATGATATATATGATTTCCTGGAGTACACCGACGAGTATCCCTTCATAATCCGCACGGAGAAGGGTTCCAGACTCGTGAAGAATTCCTCCCAGGCGGCCCACGTTCTCAGGAGTCTGGTGGACGACAGCACCGTGTTTCCACAGATTATCGTGGAGAATATATCGCAGGACGATTTGATAAGGGAGGTGTCCTTTGCATTCGGAGGGAAGATAATCGGTGATGCCAATCTCATAGAGGCTATACGCTCCGATGTGGGGCATTTCGACGGTTTCGTGGAGTCGGTGAAGGAGGGGGAGAGAATCGTTTATTTCAAGTTCCTTCCATCGGAAGAGGCACTCGGTAGATTCCTCGACGATAACTGGAAGGAATTCCTGGAGGCGATATCATGAGGCGTTTTAATATCGACTGGAATCTCGTATTCGTGCTGGTGCTTCCCCTGCTTCTATTTGCGGGGGTGCTTGCGGGGAAGTTGCCGGTCATGACCGACGTAATAACGGATGGAATATACACGGCTTACTATGTGGCCGAAGGGTTCAGAAAGATGGCCATAAACTACTGGAATCCATACCTCTTCTATGGAGTTCCCACATTTCCCACCATGCATATAGTCTTCTATCCCTTCTATCTTCTCCTTGCCATTCTGCCCGTCAAGACTGTCTTTGCATACTATCCCGTGATTCACATGATGCTGGCCGGACTCGGCATGTACCTCCTGGTGAGGGAACTGGTGAACGACAGGAGGGTGGCCCTCTTCGGTGCCATCGCGTATTCCATGAGTCCCATATACTTCGGATACGTGTACAGCGGACACCTGGGTAAACTCTCCATATATGCACTTCTGCCCTTCTACTTCATGCTCCTGAGGAGGACGATTCGCAGGCCCGACTGGAGGAATACCGTCCTGCTTACCTTTTTGATTTTCCTCATAGTCCTGGTATTCCACGCCCAGATTATCTACTACCTGGTGCTCTTCTCCGTTCTTTACGCCATATACGAACTGTACTTCCTCTTCCGCGAGGGCAATGTCTCCACCGCCATCAGAGCGATGGTGGCGGGTCTGATATCCGTTGCCGTTGCCTTCCTCCTTTCGTCCGGGCAGATTTTCATGGTGCTGGACTACCTCCAGCACTATTCCCAGAGGGGTCAGATAGTGGACTACAAATTCGCCACCTCGTGGGCTCTGGGATGGCAGGACTGGATTTCCACCTTCGTGGGAGGCTTCTCCGGTTTCGATGTTCAGAGCCAGTACTCCGCATACTGGGGTCCCAACGCCTTCAAGATTAACTCCGAGTACATGGGTGTAATCGTCTTCCTCCTCTTCATAGTGGGGTTCGTTGCTATAAGGGATGATGAGCACAGGAGACTCAGGAACTTCCTGATATTCTCCTTCATCCTCTTCTCCATAATCGCGCTGGGAGGTGCAACCCCCCTCTATAAGCTCATCTGGAATATCCTGCCTGCATACAAGAAGTTCCGTGCTCCCTCCATGGCCTTCTACCTGTCCATATTCTCCGCGATAATCGTGGCTTCCATGACGCTGAAATCTGTTATGGAGGATGGCAGGGTGCTCCGGAGGAGGGAGGTGCTCCTGTTTGCCCTTCCCGTGCTGCTCCTGATCTTCTGGCTGATTGCCAGTCCCTCCACCCTTGCTTCCCTGTTTGCCGTTTCGCAGAAGAAACTGGCGATTCTGTATCAGCAGGGTGGAAAGGTGAAGTTCTCCATATTCATGGCTGTGGTCTTCTCCGGACTGGCGGCATATCTGCTCTGGGCATACTCCAGGAAATCCATAAGCTCCGGATGGCTGGTCTATTCCATCGCAGGACTGACCCTCGTGGATCTGTGGCTCGTCGATAAGAACTTCGTTCAGTATGTTCGGGATGAGTACAGGATATTCGGTGAGGATGGGGTCCTTTCCTTCCTGAAGAAAAACAGGGGACCGTATAAGGTCTATCCATACACCTACAGGACCGATGAGAACATCTTCATCCCCCATCACATCGAGACCATAGGGGGACACCATGGAATCCAGCCCGCCCGCCTCTTCCAGATTATAGGGGCGGGAAATGCTCTCATGTTCAATCCCATAACCAGCAAGAATCTGGTCCTGTATCCCCATCTCAACGATATACTGTCCATAAAGTACATTGCCACCAGAAAGCTGCCCAGGGATGTCAATGAGCCGATTATACAGGCCTTCTTCAAACTGATCGACTCCCGCGGATACAGGAAGGTTTACGACGATGGGTTTTACGAGATTTACGAGAATCCCGGTGCCATGCCTTCAGTGTACGTTCTGGGCTCCTATGTGGTTTCGAAAGACCCCCTTCAGGATGTTCTCCACTTTTCGGGGAAGGTAGTACTGGAGGAGGAGCCCCACGAAAAGTTCGACAATGGAAGTGTAAGATATAGTTTGAAGTTCGAGAAGTACACCACGGACAGGGTGGTGGCCAGATTGAATCTGGAGAAGGGGGGATACGTGATTTTTGCCCAGAATTACCATCACAGGTGGAAGGCGCTGGTGGATGGAAAACCCGTAAAGGTGTTGAGGGCCAACTTTATCCAGATGGCTGTTCCGGTGGATGCCGGGGAGCATGTGGTGGAGTTCTACTACGACAGTAGTTTCGACAGGGAAGTCATGATATACACCATCGCGGGCCTGCTCCTGATGAGCATCCTGTCCGTCGTGTCTGTGAGGAGGAAGAGGGGATAATATAGAGGGAAGAGCCAGCGGGCGGATTCGAACCGCCGACCTCGTCCTTACCAAGGACGCGCTCTAACCTCCTGAGCTACGCTGGCTCTGTTGTGCCTAAATTTTAAAGTAAATCCCCTTAAAATTTCCTGCGGTGGAAAATAAAAAAATCCCCCGGCATGTGGCCATCATAATGGATGGTAATGGCAGGTGGGCGCAGAGGAGGGGCCTTCCCAGGCACATGGGGCACAAGGTGGGGGCGGAATCCGTCAGGGATGTCATAAGGGTATCCCTGGAGGTGGGGGTTGAATACCTGACCCTTTTCGCCTTCTCCACGGAGAACTGGACCCGTCCTCAGGAGGAGGTTATGGGTCTCATGCATCTTCTGAAGTTCCTGATACGCAGGGAGGTGGAGTCCCTCAACAGGGAAGGGGTATCCATAAGGGTCATAGGGAGAGTCCATAAACTGCCTCCTGATGTCCTCGAGGAGTTGAAGAGGGCGATGGAGATGACGAAGGATAATACCAGGCTTTACCTGTATCTGGCTCTCTCCTACGGAGGAAGGGCGGAAATCGTGGATGCGGTGAACAGGATAATTTCCGAGGGGGTGAAGGAGATAGATGAGGAGAGCTTCAGGCATTACCTTTATGCTCCGGAGGCCCCATACCCCGACCTCCTCATAAGGACCGCGGGGGAGAAGCGGATATCCAACTTCCTCCTCTGGCAACTTGCATATACCGAACTCTACTTTACCGATGTCCTGTGGCCCGATTTCAGGAGGGATGAGTACCTGAAAGCCATAGAGGATTACGCTCGCAGGGTCAGGAGATTCGGCGGGGTGGTGGAGGGGCGGTCGTAATTCGAAGTGGCATCCCGATTATGCCGGATGCTCATGATAGCCTTATACTTTCACCATGAGGAAACTGGTTTTTCTAATTTTGCTAACCTCATGTGGTCCCGTATATATCCCCGTGGGTTTCATCCTCCCCCCTTCGGGCTCCCCGATTGAGGATGGTCAGCAGGGAGGTGGTATGTACTTCAGCGGGGGAGGTTACAATTCCGGAGATGGGATTTCGGGTGTGTCCCTGACTTACAGAAGGGCGGCTTCGGGACCATGGTACAGGCTGAATGTGGGATTGAACGTTTACGGCGGAGAGTACTATGCATCGGGATATGGAGATTCGTATTCCTTCGGAGGCATTTACGGTTTTATGGAGCCGGAGTTGCGCTTCAGGTTGCTGCCATATCTGGCTCTGAGCACCGGCATATACGGAGGGCTGGGCTCCGAAGGAGGAAGTTATATAAGTTCCATAGTGAGCGATAGGGGTTCCGCCGCTCCCGTCCTCAGATTCTCATATACAGCGGGAGTGGAGGTGGGCGGGAATTTCAGGATATCCGCGAGGTTCTATCTGGGTCTGCCCACGGCCCTAATTTTCGGCCTGACGGGAATGGAACGCTGGATGGTGTCGGGTGGGGTTGCCCACTCCGATGGGGGCACGGTATTCGCCGGGATTTACAGGAGGTTTTAGTTAAGCTGGGGCGGGAGGACTCGAACCTCCACTCGCAGGTCCAAAACCTGCTGTCCTGCCGATTAGACGACGCCCCAGTCTGTGAAAAATTTTATAGCAAAGGGTCAGGAGAGGATTTCCTTTATTCTGCGGGCCAGTTTCTCCCCTATGCCGGGGACCTTCATCAACTCTTCCACAGATGCCGATTTTATCCTGTCCACGGAGCCGAAGTACCGGAGGAGTTCCTTCCTCTTCTTCTCTCCTAGACCCTCCACGGCATCCAGTATGGAACTCCTTATCTTCCTTTCCCTCAGCTTCCTCTGATACGAAAGGGCGAATCGATGGGCTTCGTTCCTCACGTGCTGAAGGAGTCTCAGGGCCCACGAACTGCCCGGAAGGATGATTTTCTCTCCGCTCTCCAGGACTATTTCCTCCAGACGCTTTGCTAGACCCACGAACAGGACCCTGTCCCTTATACCCAGTTTATCCGCCGATTTGAGGGCTGCCCTCAGCTGTCCCGGACCCCCGTCTATGAGGACCAGGTCCGGCAATTCCTTCTTCTCCTCCAGGATGCGCCTGTACCTCCTGAAGACCACCTCCTCTATGGACCTGTAATCGTCTATCTCCCCCTCCGCCAGACTCTTTATGCGGTACCTCCTGTAGTGGGAGCGGGCGGGCTTGCCATCTATGAACACCACCACGGAGCCCACTACCCCCTCTCCTGAGAAGTGGGATATGTCTATGCCTTCTATGTGTCTTATCCCCACCCTCCCGAAGAGCTTTTCAAGTTCCTTCAGCCCCGGATGGGAGCGTTTGTGGGACAGGTGGACCATGTACTGCTTCAGGTGCTCCTCTGCATTCTGACTAGCTATTTCCCTGAGCCGATATTCCGATGGGGTGTACTGCCTGACCTTCACCGGGAGGAGCTTCCTGAATTCATCATCCACTGGAAAGTCCACAACCACCACGTCTATGAACCCTCCGGCGTTGAGGTAATTCTCGGCGAGGAAGCGCTCCATGGGCTCTTCGAGATGGGCTTTCTCCATTATGTAATTTTCCCTTCCCACCACCCGTCCATC
>WGAQ01000009.1 GCA_015494735.1 Caldifarciminota bacterium
CTCTTCTTCATCTCTTCGGCTATGGTATGGCCGGATTCCACGGGCTTTCCGTCCTTTATGACATAATAGGGAGCGTGTATGTCGAACATCTCGTGGGACTTATCACCTTCATAAGTGAGATTGGGTCCGATGTTTCCTCCAAATCCATCGATGATATGGCAGGACTGGCAGTTCTTCTCCACCACCAGGTCCTTGGCCAGGTTGATGTAGTCCATTCCGGGAACGTCCTTGTCGAATCTGTGGCAGTAGTTGCAGTTGATCTGGAGCATGACGAGGCGGTCCTCATCGAACTTGTACTTCTTCTGCATCTCCCTGGTGTAGGTGGGATAGAGCCAGCGGACTCCATGCTCTGCATGGGCTTCCTTCACGGTGAGGGCATTGGGAAGACCACCATGGCAGACGGTGCATCCAAACTTGTTGAGGGGGTGCTTGTCCAGAAGACCATCGGGATTGGGGTGGGTGCGGAATACCACGGGAACGTCATCCCCCTCGAGACCGGGAACATCCACTCCCAGGTGACATGTCACGCATCTGTCGGCCGTATTGGGGCCCATCAACTCCTTATTCCATATCTGCCTTATACCCAGATCGATTTTGGCCACCTTTTCCTTGCCAATCTTCTTTTCGGCAATCTTCACGAATTCCTTCTGGTACTTCTTCCATTCGGGATTGGCTGTTCTGTAGATAACTATGCCGGTAAATATGGCCAGCACTATGCCGACGATGTAAATAAGGATGGAATCCTTCCAGTACTTATCTTCGAAGACATTTGCGGGTTTCTTCTCTGCCATTTCAAGCCTCCTTTTTTAAAACAGATGAGGTATGGGGGGCCATGCCCAGGGCCAGTAAATGTTCCAGGATGGACCCCTGAAGTACATGGCGAATATGGTGAGGAAGGCCAGTATGAGCATGATTATTCCAAAGGTCCAGTTCTGGAGTTTTCTGGATGGGTGGAACCATACGCCGGTTGCCTCATCGGGGGATTTGTCTATGAAGGGCACTATGAGTCCCCAGAGGAACAGGATTCCGGGTATCACCACGCCGCCCACAAATCCACCGTTTATGGTGAACCATGGGGTCCTGATTGTGGTTATGGCCAGGAGTTCCTGCAACCAGAGGAAGTACCATGGGGCCTTTGCGGGGTTGGGTGTCCAGCTCGGGTCTGCGGGCTCCTCGAGGGGAGCATTGGATATGAGGGACAGGAGCATCACGGCACCCAGACTTATGAGGAATACGAGGAAGGCTCTTCTTATGAGGGCGGGAATGGCAAAGGTGGTGTAGTCGTCGGGAACCAGCCTCTTCCCTTCCTTCTTGGCCTGCATCTTGTACTGCTCGCTCACAGCCAGACCGCCGTCCTTCCTGACCCTCCACATGTGGTAGGAGACTAACACCAGCAGAAGGGCGGGAAGAACGATGACGTGCAGGGCGTAGAACCTTATGAGGGTATTCTGGTCGATCTGGGTTCCACCTGCCAGGAGGAAGTGCAGGTAATTACCCATTATGGGAACGGATTTTGCTATGTTGGCACCGATTGTGATGGCCCAGAGAGCCAGCTGGTCCCAGGGAAGGAGATAACCGGTGTAGGATAGCAGGAGGGTGAAGACCAGCAGGAACATACCCACTGCCCAGTTGACGGGCCTGTTGGCGTCGGGATTACCGCCATTCTTGAAGGCTCCGGTGAAGAAGACCCTGACCATGTGGAGGGTTACGAAGAAGACCATCAGATGCGCAGCCCAGCGGTGCATGTTTCTGAGGAACCATCCGAAGGAGACCGCATGCTGGAGGTCCTTTATGGTCCAGTAGGCCCTCTCCACGGAGGGGATGTAGAGGAACATGAGGATGATACCGGTAATGGTCAGAATCAGAAAGAGGGAAAAGGACACGGTCCCCAGCCACCAGGAGTAGGACCAGGACATGCTCCTGTAGGTGACCCTGGCAGGGAACCAGTGGAGAATGAAGTTCTTGGTGACGGCCTTCGTGGCCTCCACCTTACTGGAAGGTGCAAATGTCCATGTAAGTTTCCTCCACCACTCACTGAGTTTTTCCATGGAAACCTCCTTTTATTTTCCTGATGGGGTTATACGTTCAGCACGAAGCGGAAATCGCTCTTAACTTCCCTGCTGGTGTCCACGACCAGCTGTCCATCGGGAGCCAGGTCCAGGGGATAGTAGGGCAGGGGTCTGGGAGCGGGTCCGGCGAATGGGGTACCTTCACCATAGAACTTGGAACCGTGGCATGGACAGTGGAACTCCCACTGCTCTGTGAATTCCCTCTTGCCAACCTTCACCTTCTTGGGTTTGGGGAATGTGACCAGATTGACGGTGCATCCCAGATGGGTACAGACGGCGGATATGGTCCAGAAGGTGTTGCCTTCCCTGATGACGAACAGCCTGTACTTAGAGAGGAAAGTTATCCCTTCGGAGAAGTCGTCGGGGAATCCTATCTTGAACTTCTTGGGAGGCTCGTACACCACGTTGGGAACGATGGAGCGGAGCATGGCAAAAGCCTGCCCCACCAGAGCGAAGAGAACGGCAAACCTCCCCAGGTATGCTAAAAATTTCCTTCTGGTCATGCAACAATTTTAATGGATTGAGTTACGCAAATATCTGCCCGACCCCTGTATAAAGTGTGGAGTGAGTAAATTACCAACCTTCTGAGGGGAACTTTCCGGATTCGAAGGGAGTCTTCCCCCGAACGGACAATCTGCCTTATAATTACGCCATGAGGAAAATATTCTTCCTTTCGATGTCAATGGCTCTCTCAATGGGCATGGCGCACGCGGAGGAGGTGAAGTATTTCGAAATGCAGGGTTTCATTTACGGGGAAAACAGGGGAATCTATTACAGGATTCCGGTTCGCCTCATCTACGACCCCGCGAAGGATGTGGTTCGCATAAACTACGACGGACTGCTGGACAGGTATGCATTCGTCCTCAACAGGAGGGACAGGAAGATTCTCCGGGACTATATCGGCAAATATCTGGACTGGGTTAAGGAGGCGAAGAGGAGGGGGATGCTCGTCGGGAGGACCTTTGGAATCGTGAAGATTCCCCTCCTGTACAACTTTCGGGGTATGGGATGGAGTTATGACCCATCCGTTTCCCTCAAGATAAAGGCCCTGGGAAAATCTCTTCGATACATGCTCGTTCTGGACATTACCAGTTCCATGTACGCCAGTGGCTCCGCGGGGGAGCAGGTGGATGACCTGTTCCTTCTGGAGAAGCAGGCAAAACAACTCTACGATGCCCTGAGCGATGAATTCATAAAGAAAGCAACTGGCTCCGGTGATTGAAGACGGGAGGGAATTCACCTGCAATCTTAAGACAGGCTGTATTCCGGTGCAGGATTCATTTATCCGGAAGCAATTCCCCCGACTTTATGCCCTCTATTATCTTCAGGAATTTCTCCGGTATCCTGATAGGACGGAATTTCTCATTGACGAATACGTGCTCCGTAGTGGCTGTGGCGAGAATTTCCCCATTCCTCACCACTTCGTATTCGTAGTGGAATTTTATCCGGCTGTCTATTACGAGGTCCATGATGTTGACGGTTATAATGTCTCCGTAATAAGCCGGACGCATGTATCTGATATTCACCGACACCACCGGAACTATGAATCCTTCCTTCTCCATGACCGAATAGGGATATCCGATGGAGTCCCAGAGCTCTGTTCTCGCCGCCTCGAGATAGACCACATAGACCGAGTGGTGCACGATTCCCATCTGGTCCGTTTCCGCATACCGCACCTTTATGTTATGAGAGAACAGCGGTGAGCGCTTCGATGAAGGCATCGTTTTCCTCCTTTTTCCCTATGGTTACCCTCAGATGGTTCTCCAGTCCAGGCATGCGGGAAGTATTCCTGATTCTGACCCCCCTCTCCAGAAGCCCGTTGTAAATCCTATCTGCATCTTCCACGCGAAAGAGGATGAAGTTGGCGTGGGATGGGTAATACTTGACTCCCAGATTTTCGAAAACTCTGTAGAGTCTTTCCTTTTCTGCATTCACGTGCTTTGCAGATTCCTCCATGTGGGGCTTCAGGAGGTGGAAGTGGCGCAGGATTACCAGTTGAAACATATTCATGTGATACGGTGCGGTGAGGATTTCGTCCACCATCTTTATCACTTCCGGATGGGCGATGACGTATCCTATGCGCACCCCTGCCAGGAGACTCTTGGAAAGGCTACGTATTATAAAGAGATTGGGGAATTCCCCGACCAGATGAGCATAGGTTATGCCACTGAAGGGATAGTAAGCCTCGTCCAGAGCCACAAATTTGCCTGTCTCCAGTGCCCTGCGTATCACCTCTTCCTCCTGGACATTTCCCGTCGGGTTGTTGGGATTTACGATGGTGATGATGTCCTTTTCCCTGAAGGTGTCCGGGTCTATAACGTAGTTCACACCCAGAGTTATCCTCTCTGCTTCAGTCTGGGTCAGTCGGGCTGCGTGTTTGAATATGGGATACGTGGGCTCGTATATCACGGCTTTCCTGCCCTTTCCCCCTGCGAGGAAGAAGACCATCCAGATTCCCTGGTCAGCCCCTATGGTAAAGGCGATATTCTCAGGATTCAGCCCAATGGTCCGGGCGAATATCTCCCGGGTTTCCTGATAATAGGTGGGCTGGGGATACCTGTTCCACTCTATCCTTTTGAATTCCTCCAGCAGTTTTTCCTTCACCTCGTACGGCACATCGAAGGGGGATTCGTTCTGGTCCAGTTTGGCGATGTACTTTATGTCGGAGAGGGGCATGGGGGATGCGACGGGAAGGTCATCCCTCAGAAAACTGAAATCGCTCATGGAGAAAGTTTAGAGGATTCAGGGCAGGATTATGCCCATTTCGAGAGGCGCTTCTTCCATATTATCGTATGGAACAGGTATCACCTGAAATTGATGGTAATTCCTCTCCAGAAATTCGATGGCGCATCCATCCCCTGTCAGGAATGCACTTCGGAAGGCGTTTCGTGATGGACACATTTACTCGCCTGAATTATGGCATCTGCTTCTCCATCGTGCAAACAATTCATAGACATGTTCGATAATCTCTGAATATCCCTTGTGGAAGTTTTAATCGGGCAGGGGAAATATTTCGCTGAACCGTAAGATTGATAAACCTTTTTCAGAGTTTTGTCTTTCTTTCTGGGGTTTGGGGACAGGAATTCCTGTATGACCCGCTCGGGGAATAATATCACCTCGTATTCCAGCGCAATGTGGTTGAGGACTCTTAGTGTGGTGTTTTATCTACACGGTTCAGAATATTGATTAACGCATCCATATCGATGATGGGGCCCTTTACCATTTTATGTGTAAGCGACCCCTCCCGGAGGGGGGAGGGGTTTCTCCCAAACAGGAGGGAGAGAAATGATGGACAAATTCATCAATGAGATAAGCGAAGAAATTATAAAGTTAGTGAAGGAGAAGATGGAAAAATTCATGGATACTGAAAGAGACGTATATGCTGATGAACATCAGGTGAAGAAGAACGGATACTACGAGAGAAAACTGCTGACCAGATGGGGATTGATAGAAGACCTCAGAGTTCCAAGGACGAGGGATGGAGAATTCT
>WGAQ01000010.1 GCA_015494735.1 Caldifarciminota bacterium
ATGGAAGAAACCATCGGAAAGAAGATTTATCTGGAGAGGACGGAGCAACTGCTGGAAACCGGAGCCAATGAAATCGCAGTGGCATGTCCCTTCTGCTACACCATGATTTCCGATGGAGTGAAGGCGAAAGGAAAGGAAGAGGAAGTCCCCGTAAAGGACATAGCAACCATAATAGCAGAGAATCTGGAATCGTAAAGACTGCCCCGCCGTCGGCGGGGCTATCGCTCATCTGATATTCACAACCTTACCCCTGAACTCCCTTCCACCGTTTTCCACAATATAGATGTAAACTCCAGCAGGAAGCGATAACGATGTTCTCAATGTCTTACCGGTGAATTCCCTCCGATATACCTGTCTGCCATTGATGCTGTATAATCGAACGATACTCTTTCCCCAATAGGGCACATTCAGACTCAATTTCCCCCCCGATAAAGTAATGTAAAAGGGCTTCTCAGCACGGCTCTCCACCTTTCCCGTGATTCCGATTATCTCGTCCAGGAAATAGTTATTCGGGTCAGGGGTTATGTCAACAGGCTCCGAATAGAAACTGAAGTAAAAGGTGTCCGATGGCACTCCCCTCAGATATACCGTGGTGTCTATTGCGCTGCTGTCAGATAGGTGTATCCTTATGGGGTATTTCATGGTGTAATACATCCAGCTGCTATCCTGTATCTGATTCATTATCAGTTCCATGTACCATGTTCCACCGCTCTCCCACTTGCGCCAAGTTATGTCCAGTTGCGGATGCCCGGGAGTGTATATCCACTGAAGAAAGAATGTGTCCCAGTCCCATCCGGTAAATGCCTCCAGGTCGTTCTTGAAATCCTCCGTGGTGGCATAGGAGTAAGCATGCTGGTTCCCATAGTACCGCAGTGCTTCGAAGAACACGGAGTCCCCTACCAGTGTGTCCCCATACACCTGTCTCATGGTGATTCGTATCATGTGGAGAACAAGGGAGGCCTTATCGTAAAAAACAACCGCAGGAGCATTCCAGAAGTGGGAACCGTATATGGGATAATTCGAGGCAGATGAAGCATAAAAGTAGTTTCCCTCCAATATTCGTATCCTATCCTCAAAATCCTCGATGGTGTCGGGACCATATAAAGGACCATAAGCCAGCAGATAAATCATTACATCGAAATATTCCGCAAATCCCTCATTGAGCCACACATCGTCGAATGTTCCGCATGTCACCCAGTCCCCCCACCACTGATGAGCTAACTCGTGTGGACTCGAGTGGCAGAAGGGTACTGTTTGATACTCCATAAAGTGATAACAGTTCAATTCACCATACTTTTCCCTGTAAAAAGGATATAATCCGAACAATTCGCTGGATACCGTCAGAAAGTTTATCATTCTATCGAAAGCAGTATCCGGATGAGCATCAAATTCATAATGTCGAAGGGTGTCTATCCAGTAGTAAAGGGGAACGGTCACAGTATCGTAAATCCACACGCTGTCGTATTCCACCAGATGTGGTGATGCCCCAAATGCTATGAGATAGGGGGCTATCGGATACCTCTCCTCCCACCTGTAATAGTTGTACATCCCATCTGTGGAATCCAGAGTCTTGATTCCATTGGATACAACCTTGAATCCCCGGGGAACTTTGAATGTCGCAATTACTGTATCCACTTTCTCATAGGGTGTCTTATACAAAGGCAACCAGCTGTCGTTTCCTATTACCTCACCTACATTGGATATTATTTCACCGCTGGAACCAGCGTATTCGATTCCATATCCGCCTTTTCCACTATAATAGATGGTAAGGTAAAAGGTGTCTCCCGGATTTACCCATGTTCCCAGTCGCATAACCAGTCTATTGCTGTCCGAATAATACTCGATGACGGGCCATCTTATAGAACCATTATCAAATATAATGGAATCGACCACCACATATTGCTCGGAATCAGCCTCCCGTGTTATCAGATGAAGCCACACGCTGTCTGTGGGGGCAGTGGCAACGAATTTCACCCTGTTGTACGCGTATCTTATCGTATCGGGCTCCACCCACAGGAAGTAGTCGTATTTCTTTACATCGAAGGGCTTGTCCTCTATATCCATCATCTCCATTTCTCTGACAATGCTATACCTGGCCAGTTCCGATTTCCAGATTTCTTCATCCATGAAAGGGACGATTGCAATGAAAAATTGAAGCACATTCATGATATCAAATTATACAGCATTTAAACTTTTTTTATGGCAGTGGAGGTAATCATTCTGGCAGCAGGCAAATCCCGCCGCATGAAATCCAAAAAGAGCAAAGTCCTGCATAAATTACTCGGCAAACCCCTCATACACTACCCCATCAAGGCCGCCCGCGAAGTGATGCCCAATCGCATATACGTGGTGGTGGGTGGGCCCCATGCCTCCGAAGTGGAGGAGGAGATAAGGAAGTACGAGGGGGTAACCCCCGTCTATCAGAACGAGCCTCTGGGAACAGGGCACGCTGTAATGCAGGCAGCCCCTTACATACAGGGAAAGGACATAGATGTTCTGATAATGCCCGGAGATGCCCCTCTGGTGAGTGGAGATACCCTGAAAAAGCTTTACGAACTCCACAGGAAGAACGACGCCCTTGCCACGATTCTGACCGCGGAGGTGCCAGACCCCACCGGATACGGAAGGATTATCCGCAGCAGGGGGGACAGGGTCCTCATGATAGTGGAAGAAGCAGATGCATTCCCGGAGGAGAAGCAGATAAAGGAAGTGAACTCCGGAATATACATCTTCGACAGCAACATACTCCTGGAAGCCCTCTCCGAAATCAAGCCGGACAATAAGCAGGGAGAATACTACCTCACCGACGTGATAGCCATAATACAGAGGAGATATGGCGGGGTTTATGCATACAGGGTGGAGGACTGGCGGGAAATCGTGGGCGTTAATACCAGGAAACAACTGGCCGATGCCCACAAGATGCTGCTGGACAGAATCGTCAACCGGCACCTTTCAGCAGGCGTTAGCATACTGGACCCCAAGAACGTCTATATCGAGGAGGATGTGGTTATAGAGCCGGATGTGGTGGTCTATCCATTCACCTCCCTGATGGGGCAAACCTACATCGAGGAGGGAAGCGAAGTGGGCCCCAATGCGATTCTGGAAAACGTAAGGGTAAAGAAGGGCAGCCGCATCGCAGGAGTCCACCTGAAGGACACCACATATCCGGAAGAATAAAGGAACGATTCGGAATCGCATCGTCCAGCAGATGGCCGGAAGTAAATCACCTTCGGACATGTCGTGGATTTATGAAGTTTGAATTTACCCTTAAGGTTCCTGAAATCATGCTCGATATTCCCCGGAATTATTCTCTGTTTCCCATATTTTACGAACCTCATCCCCTTCGAGAGAAGGAAGGGCGATAATGTTCCGTGATGCAAAGCCATTACCGGCTCCTGCTTCTGGCCTTCTCGTAAATGGGACCGAACAATTCTCATAGACCGCCACAACCACGTTATCGTTGCAGATGCTGTTTCCATTTCGGGGTTTCCTCCGAGAACCCTGCCCTTTTCAGGATTTTTTGAGCAGCCTATTCCCCGCGCCCAAATCTCTGTCCGGAATTGTCGTATTTTCCGTTTACGTATCCTTTAAAATTGTCCCCATGAAGAAGGGGATACATCCAGAATATTACGAGGATGCAGTAATCATCTGTGCATGCGGGAACAAAATTCAGGTGGGCTCCACCAAGAAGGAAATAAGGGTGGAAATCTGCTCCGCCTGTCATCCCTTCTACACCGGTCAGACACAGGTGGTGGTGGATACGGGCGGAAGGATTAAGAAGTTCAAGGAGAAATACGGCATAAAAGACTGAAAATAATGCGCTATGCCATTTTAAGTCTTATAGCAATACTCATCGGAGGCTGTGGATTATTCACGCCCAGAAGACCGGTGGGAGCGATTATCCTGTCCAAAAAAATGGACATGCCACCCCAGCAGGTGATGACCTTCAGGGAAGAGGTGGACACTGCCAGGATGCTGGCGGAGGAAATAGAGAAGGCACGGAAGGGGGAGATAAGTTCCGTGGTGGAGGCCATGGGCGAAAACTACAGGGTGTATTACATTCAAATCTATGCAAGCGCCAGCGAAAAGTTCGCCAGGAAGGTCAGGGATAAATTCGAGAAGGAGTTCAAAGGTCTCTACTCCGCTACCATAAAGTACATCCCTCCCCTGTACCGGGTTAGAGTGGGGGGATTTCACACCATGGATGAAGCCAAGAAGGCTCTGAAGGAAATCAAATCCGCCAGCGAGAGTTATAGGGATGCCTTCATCGTGGAGGAAATCGACACCGGGCAGCAATGAAAATAGCCATAGCCTCCTCCAATCCTCACAAGATTCGGGAGATAAGGGACATTCTGTCCGGTCTGCCCGTTGAAGTAATACCGGCATCCGAACTGGGCGTGGACATGTCCCTGGTGAAGGAAACAGGTGATACCCTGGAGGAGAATGCCATCCTGAAAGCAAAATTCCTCTACGAAAGGACGGGCCTGCCATCCCTTGCCGACGATACGGGCCTCTTCGTGGACGCCCTCGATGGGGAGCCGGGCGTGAGGACAGCCCGGTATGCGGGGGAAGAAGCCGATTCGAGGGACAATATCGAGAAGCTGCTGCGAAATCTCCGGGGAAAGGATAACCGCAGAGCCCACTTCCGCACTATCGTAGCATTCGTGGACGAGGAGGGGAAAGTGCACCTATTCGAAGGAAGGGTGGATGGAGAGATTACAGTAGAGCCCGTGGGAGATAAGGGCTTTGGATACGACCCCATCTTCTACTATCCTCCCGCCGGAAAAACCTTTGCCCGGATGGAAGATGAGGAAAAGAACAGAGTGAGCCACAGGTACAGGGCCCTCGAAAAATTCAGGAAATTCCTATGGGAGAGGCTTACATCTTCGACAGGGACGGAACTCTAATCGAGGACAGGCATTACATCTCATCCCCCTGCATGGTTCGTCCCATTCCCGGCATGAGGGAGAAACTCATTAGACTCCAGAGGGATGGAGCGAAACTATTCATCGTGAGCAACCAGTCCGGAATCCGCAGGGGATACTTCTCCCGGGAGCGATTGATGGAGATAGACCGGCACATGAAGAGACTCTTCCACCCCGTCCGGTTCGAGGCCACCTTCTACTGCACCCATCATCCCTCCGAGCGCTGCCCCTGCAGGAAGCCATCCCCATACTTCCTATGGAAGATCAGCAGGATTTACGGATTCAGCCCCGACAGGATGACCATGGTGGGGGATACACACAGGGACAGGATGACAGCAGAGGCATTCGGAATCCGCTTCCTGTTCGTGGACGAGTTCCTTTCCCTTTAAAATTCTGATGTAATGGACCCCCTGAACATCCTGATAATCCTCATCGGAATTGCCATCATTGCATACGCCATCAACAGATTCGGCACGCAGGACGTTCTCATAGAAAAGGATGGAGATATCCTCACCGCAAGGCGGCTCCGGGTGAGCAGGGAAGTCATCATCTATTCCATCCCCGGTATCCTGCTCGTGCTCCTGGGACTGATGGTGAGGGTGATACCCGAGGGGAAGGGAGCCGTTCTCCACAACAGAATCACCAACTCGTATCACGTCAGGGGTCCGGGGATAGTGCTCAGCATCCCCTACCTGGTCGAGATAACCACGTACGACACCCGGGTGAAGACATTTCCGCAGAAGAAGAGTTTTTCTGTATGGGCCCCCTCCTCGGATGGTGTGAGCATGGGGCTCAATACGCGCCTTATATACAGGATAGACCCCGGAAATCTCATAACATATCACCGGATGGTGGGAAGGAAGGACCCGCAGGAGCTCATAAAATCCGTAATGCAGGGAATCCTGAAGAGCATAATATCCTCCTATTCGAGCGAATCCCTCTATACATCTGCCAGGGAGGAAGTTCAGGAGAAAGCCCGCAGTGCATTGGAGAAGAAACTGTCCAGGTACGGGATATCCGTGGAGGACCTGGTGCTGGAAGAGGTGAAGGTCTCCCCGGAATTTTCCAGGAATATGGAGCAGATAACCCTCTCCCGCCAGGATGCAGAGAGGATAAAGTACGAACTGGAGAAGAAGAAGGCGGAGAAGGAGATAAAGGAACTGGAGGCATCTATCATTGCGGAGGAGATAAGGACCATAGGGAAGGAGTTGAAGAATTATCCGGAGTACATCCGCTACCTCTACATCCAGAAACTGCCGGAGAATGTAAAGGTCATCATCTCGGATGAGAAGAGCATCATAAATCCGGATAAGGTGAAATGAAGCGCAGGAAGACGGATTTGTTCATACTATTCGGATTCCTCCTGCTCATCATCGCCGGAACCGTATTCGTCTTCACGTCCAGCTGGTATCTCGCATACGTGAACAACAAGCCCACGTACTACTTCCTCCTGAAGCACGTGCTCAAGGTGGCCATAGCCATATTCGTCTTCCTGGTGGGATATTCCCTCCCGATAGAGTACCTCAGGAGATTCAGGCATCCCCTGATGGCCATCTCCCTCCTCCTTCTGCTGGCCGTTCTGATACTCCCGGACCCCATCGCACCCCGGATAGGAGGGGCGAAGAGATGGCTCAATCTGGGTTTCATGAATTTCCAGATTTCGGAACTATTCAAACTGGCCACCATCCTCTTCCTCTCCTTCAGTGCAAAACATCTGAAGGATACGGGCAGATTCCTCATCCACATGGCAATCGTATTCCTGGGCATAGGCCTGATAGCCATAGAGCCCAACATATCCACCGCCATACTCCTTTCCCTCCTGGCCCTGTCCATAGCCTTCTATGCAGGAACCAGCATGGCCGTTCTATCCACCATAGGGACAATCGCGGCGATGGGAGCAGTGATTGCAATTCTGGTATTTCCCCATGCCAAAGCGCGAATCATGTCGGAATCCATCCACTATCAGGTGAAGCAATCCCTCATAGGTCTGGCCCATGGGGGCCTCCTGGGAGTGGGGCTCGGTAAGGGGGTGGAAAAGTTCCTGTATCTACCCGATGCCCATACGGACTTCATCTTCTCCATAATTGGAGAGGAAATGGGATTCGTGGGAGCATTAATCGTGCTCCTGGTGGTCATGGCCATCATTCTGCGTGGATTCCACATCGCCAAGAAGCTGTACCGCAGGGACCTGGCCCTCTCCACCCTTGCATTCGCCATATCGATGAATCTGGCCCTCTACTCTCTGGGGCACGTATCGGTGGTCGTGGGGCTCTTCCCCCCCACGGGCATCCCCATGCCCTTCATAAGTTATGGGGGCTCGAACCTCCTGGTGAATTCTTTCTTACTCGGTATCCTGCTCCAGTTATCGAAGGAGGCATAGCATGAGAAAACTCCTTCTGACAGCAATCGCCCTGATGGTCACCTCCTGCTTCGACCTGCAGGAAGAGATACGGATAGGACCGGGGGAAACGGGAGCCATCACCTTCACTATGTGGATGGATTCATCCCTCGCCTCTGCCATAGATGCGGAGAAGTTGTCGGATTCTCTTCAGAGAACGGACCCCAGGTCCACCGTGAGCCTTCTGAGGAGCGGGCCCTTCGTGGGCATATCGGTGAACTACTTGCCCGTACCCATAGACAGCCTGTCCACCATAGACACCTTCCTGAGAGTCGAGCGAATCGGGAGAAGGATAAAGTTTAGGAAAGTCATAAACATGGATATGAGGGACACCCTGGGCCTGTATATGCTGTTCAGCGGAAAGCATTACGTGGTGGACCTTATTTCCAGAAAGCCCATACTGAAATCCAATGCCACGACCGTAATTGCCGACACCTTCCACAGATGGATATTCCCGATGGATAGCCTCATCAGGGGAGGCCTCAGATACACGGTGGAAGCAGAGATAGAGAGATGAAGTTCCTCTGGGGAAGTGCCACGAGTGCATATCAGATAGAGGGGAACAACACCGGTGCCGACTGGTGGGAGTGGGACGGGGGCAGGAGCGGAAGGGCATCCTTCTTCTGGGAAAAGTGGGAGGAGGTAATCGAACTCCTTCACGAGTTGAAGCATCAGGCTTTTCGCATGTCCATAGAGTGGAGCCGCGTATTTCCCCGCCCCTATGAGGCGGACAGGGAAGCCCTCGAAAAGTACCGCAGGATTATAGAGAGCCTCATGGACAGGGGGATAGAGCCAGTAATCACCCTGCACCACTTCACCAACCCCATCTGGTTCTCGAGGATGGGGGGATGGGAGCGCGGGGAGAATGTGTCGCACTTCCTTCGATTCATTGAGAGCGTAATCCCCATACTGGAGGGGGTGAAATTCGTCATAACCATCAACGAGCCCAACGTATATGCCTTTCGCTCGTATGTGGAGGGATACTGGCCCCCGCAGGAGAAATCCCTCTGGAAGGCCCTGAAGGTCCTGTCCGGTTTGAAGGAAGCCCACATAAGGGCATACGAACTGCTGAAATCCCGCACATCCGCCAGCGTATCCATAGCCCAGAATATGATGGTCTTCGAACCCGCATGGAAGTGGAGTCCCGTACACTGGATTTTCACCATCATGACAGATTACATGTTCAACTGGTACTTTCCAGACAGGATAAAGGACCACATGGATTTTCTGGGCATAAATTACTACTCGAGGGGTTTTGTCCTGTGGCCGGGCAGCATTCGGTACAGGGGAAACGAGAGGAATTGCATGGGATGGGAGGTTTATCCGGAGGGTCTATACAGGGTTATAAAACGGGCATTTCGAAGGTACGGGAAGCCCATAATGATTACGGAGAATGGTATCTGCACGAACAACGATTTCCAGAGAATCAAATTCCTGAAAGAGCACGTGGAGCAGGTGATGAGGGCGAGACAGGAGGGCATCCCGGTAATCGGATACCTCTACTGGTCCCTCATGGACAACTACGAATGGGCTGAGGGATTCGGGCCCAGATTCGGACTGCTGGAGGTGGACTACGAAAGAGGAAAGTATCGCATACGCCGGAGCGCCCTATTCTACAGCGAAATCATAGAAACGGATGGACTGGCGGCCTTATAATTATCCCATGAGAAACGTACTGGCAGCATTCGATTTTTCCCCCCTCTCGAAGGAGGCCCTGAAAACCACAGGGGCAGTGGCCAGACTCTACGACGCAAAGGTTCATGTGCTGAATGTCATACTGCGTCCACCCATGATAGAGAGCGCACTGGTATCCTTAGATGTCCTTAGGGAGGAGAGGAAGAGGAAGATAGAGGAAACGCTCAGGGAACTGAATCTGGAAGGGAGCATCATCATAAAATCCACAGGAAGTTGCGTCGCCCATGTAATCATGGAGACGGCTGAGGAGGTGAATGCGGACCTGATAGGACTGGGAAGGGCCAGCGTGGACATAAACGAAACCGATTTCATAGGAACCACCGTTCTGACCCTGAAGAGCATTTCCTCCATACCCCTCCTGGTAACCACCCACAGGGGCAGGAGCGAATTCAGGAAAGTCCTTGTCCCGGTGAGCGAAAAGAGGGACAGCTTCGATAGCATCCCATTCGCCGTGGAATTCTGCAGGAGAGCAGGTTGCGAACTCACGATTCTCAATATCTTCGAGACCGCAGGGTTCGAATTCACACAGGCAGAGGAGGACAGGATAAAGGAGATATTCGCGGAGAACCTGAAGCCCTACCTCCACATCCTAAAGGAAGTTCCCTACAAACTCGAAATCCGCCCGTACGACATAGCCAGCAGTGGCATCGTCATGTATGCCCACGAGAATCAGATGGACCTGATAATCATGGAGAGGAGAAAGAAGCTCAACCTGATAGAGAGACTATTCTACCAGTCCACAACCCAGAGGGTAATGAGGGCATCCACCGTGCCGGTCATGGTGCTCTGATGAAACGATACTGAGAAAAACTCCGTACAGTCGAAAGGAGGGATTTGGTTTTCCGGACAACTTCGAGCATCTGTAAAGGATTGTGCGTGAATCTTCACAAGTAGCATCGAGCCACATCAGATACGGCATGCGGTTGTTTTGCAGGGCGCAAATGAAATGGATTCCTCTCCGGATTCTGCACCTTCCCTTTAAAATTTAAGTTATGAATGCAATAGAAGCCCTCAGAGATATAGTAGAAAACAAGAAGACCGCAATCCTGAGAAGCGATGGAATTATCCTCCTCTTCAAGAATGGACTCCTTATGGAGGCCACGGGGGAGGGAAATTCGAGGGAAGAAGTGGTAAAGAAACTCATAGAGGCCAATCCATCCGGTGTTATGGTCATAGATGTGGAGCCGAGCGCCATCATATCCCTTCAGGAGCCCATTGACATCAGCAATCTCATCCCAAGGGAAAAGGCCAGGAAGATATCCATAGACCCCATACTGGATTCCAAGATAGATGCCGCGATGATGATGATAATGGATGCGAAGGCGATAGTGGCGGCGCAGAAGGAGGGAGATATACTGTCCGTAAAACTGGCAGACGAAGAGAAGGCCATGGAACTGGCCAACAAGGCCGAAGAGGTTATAGACCTGATTTCCAGCATGAATGGTGGCAACGTGAAGGACATCATAACCATACTTGACAATGGCACGATATACATTAAAATCCTGGACGACAACAGGTACGTGGTTGTACTGACCGGAGATAATTCGAATATCGGAATTATTCGAGCCGCGCTGGCCACCCTGTAAAAGCGACCATCTAAAAAGGAGGTGCCAATATGGCCAAGAAGGATGTTATAAGGATGAGTGGCGTCGTGAAAGAAGTGCTGCCCAATGCCCTGTTCAAGGTGGAACTGGAGAATGGAATGGAAATCATCGCCCATCTGGCCGGAAAGATGCGAATTCACTATATCAGGATAGTCCCTGGAGACAGGGTGGAGGTGGAACTTCCCATATACGACCCCACCAAGGGCAGAATCGTTTACAGGTACAAGTGATTGCATCCATCGGGGAAAAACTTTAAAATTTATACGCTCACGAAGAACCTGGTTTTATAGAAGGGGGCGTACGGATTCGACGGGGGCCAACGGCTCTCCGCGGTGCACGCCGAGGTGCGGGAAACCTCGTAAAAAACCCGCAAAGAAAAAGTGCAAACGCCAACTACGCGCTGGCTGCCTAATTAGAGCAGCCGGGTCTCCATGGGTGGGCCACCTGGCCCGTGGAAGGCCCTCATAGGCAGGTGGCTACCGTGGGTGGTCGGGACCCCGTGGTCACCCACGGGAAAACCACAACGGGGTCTGGTCTGCCCGATGCCCCCGCACCCCGGGCAGGCAGGCCAGCAGGAAGGGGTGCTAAGCGTGTAGAGCCGCGGGGAACCGGGCCTTCGGACGCGGGTTCGATTCCCGCCGCCTCCATGCATACAAGGGGGTATGGAATAATGGCAAAGAGCATAAGGGAAAAGGTGGAAGAGATAAAGAAGAAGGGGAAGCTCAACTACGAGCCCCCGACGATGAAGAAGTACGAGGATAGGGCCGGTCTTACTGCCATATCCTGACAGGAATGCCGGGTCGTCTAATTGGCAGGACAGCGGGTTCTGGCCCCGCTAGTGGGGGTTCGAGTCCCTCCCCGGCAGCTTCCCGGCGGGCGGCTTTGCCGCCCCATTCATCCTTGAATCTGCAGGTTTTGTGATTCACGAAAATTGAGTCCATTTCTCACCCGAATAACCTGTCGAGTTATCCGGCCAGGATGATGTCCAGATAGAGCATCAGGACCAGTCCCAGTATCAGGCCGAAGGTGGCCAGTCTCTCGTGCCCCGTTCTGTGGGTTTCGGGAACTATTTCGTCGCTTATCACGTATATCATGGCCCCTGCGGCGAATCCCATGGCATAGGGAAGGAGGGGTTTCATCACATAGACCGCCCAGGCTCCAAGGAGGGCAAGGGGAATCTCCACCAGTCCCGCCCTTATCCCCACCCACGCAGCATAGAACCTCCTTCCGAAACCGGCGTTGATTGCAGCGAGCGATACAGCCAGACCCTCCGGTATATTCTGGAGACCTATGGCAATCATCAGGGGGACGGCCTTGCTCAAATCACCGCTCCCGAATCCCACTCCCACAGCCAGACCCTCCGGCATATTGTGGATGGTGATGGCCAGTATAAAGAGCCATACGCTTCTTATCCTCTTCAGAAGCCCTTCGTCCTTTATACCCTCCGTCCCGATGATGAAATGCATGTGGGGTATGAGGTGGTCCAGGAGGTCAATGAATACTGCTCCCAGAAGAATGCCTATGAGGACGGGGTAAACTCCCCCTATCTCTATTCCAGGCAGAATCAAACTGGTGAAACTGGCAGCCAGCATGACTCCTGCGGCGAATCCGAGGGATGCATCCATGAACTTCTGGGGAACTCTCCCTATTATCAGAACTATCATGGCACCCAGAGTGTTCAGAAGGGCTATGAAGAATCCGCCCACCA
>WGAQ01000011.1 GCA_015494735.1 Caldifarciminota bacterium
CCCGTATATGGTGGAGCCACGGCAACCCCTTTCGAGACTTACTCCAAAGCGCTGGATACCAGACTTTACCTTCGCATAGCCAACGAACTGTACCTGAAGCGTCTGCTGGTGGGTGGATTCGAGAAGGTTTACGAGATAGTGAAGAATTTCCGCAATGAGGGGATAGACAGGACCCATTATCCGGAATTCCTTGCCATGGAGGCTTACGCCGCCTACTGGGATTACCACGATATGATGGACCTGGCGGAGAGATTCCTCAACTTTCTGGTCCGCAGGGTTTTCGGGACGGAGGAAATAGAGTACCAGGGCCGGAAGATAAGCTTCAAACTTCCATTCAAACGCATATCCTTCCTGGACGAACTTTCCCGAATTCTGGGCAGGGATGTGGAGAGCCTTTCGGAGGAGGAACTCCGGACCATAGCGCAGGAGAAGGGGGTGAAGGTGGGGAAGGATGCCCACAAGTGGAAGATAATAGACAAACTCTTCGACCATCTGGTGGGGGAGCATCTGATAAATCCCACGATAGTTATGGACCATCCGGTGGAAATTTCTCCTTTCGCCAAGAAGCACAGGCAGAAGGAGGGCAGGGTGGAGCGATTCGAGATATACCTTGCTGGAATGGAAGTGGCCAATGCTTTCTCCGAACTCAACGACCCCATAGAGCAGAGGAAGAGGTTCGAGCAGCAACTGGAGATGAGGAGAAGGACCGGGGACAAGGAGTTGCCCGACGAAATCGATGAGGATTTCCTGACGGCGATGGAATATGGAATGCCCCCTGCGGGAGGAATCGGTTTTGGCCTGGACAGGATTTTCATGATTCTCCTCAATCAACCCTCCATCCGTGATGTGATAACCTTCCCGCAGCTCAAACCAAAGGAGGGGCATGGAGAGGGTTCTGAGGGATGAGCTCTTCAGGAGGGGCTTTTCCCTCCTTATGACCGGCCATTACTTCGAAGCCCATGAGGTGTGGGAGGACCTGTGGAGGGGGATGGACAGGGATAATGAATTGAGGGATTTCGTCAGGGGTATGATTATGCTGGCGGCTGCCTATCATAAGCTCCTGTTTCAGGGTAATGTGAAAGGGGCCCTTGGCCTCTTCGGAAAGGCATTCGACAGATTGGACAGGTATTCCATCCCGGATGAAAGATTGAAGAGTGTGGTGGAATTTTCCCGGGGTTTTAGGGAATCTCTAAAAAGGGTAAATCGCCAGTAAATTCGAAGCCTGTGAAGTTCCAGGCAGTGCAGGGATAGATATACACTTTATCGGATTTCAGCAGTGGGAGCATAATTCCAGACGGTCTTAGGGTGGAAGAATCGCAGTTGTATGGGGGGAGGGGAGCCCCTCCCAATACCTTACTCCTTAGCGTGTCTGTGTATCCACATGTATATGACTTCGTTTCCATTCAACCAGTAGGTCTCGTCTCCGCCGTCTATCTCTATCAGCTCCTTGTCATCGTGGAACTTCACGTTGTGCAGATGGAGTTCGAAGGTCTCCCCATCGGACATCTTTATCATCAGCTCCCCTGTCTTCTGCAGGGTTTCTTTTACCAGCTTGTACATATTGCACCTCCTGTTTTTGCAATTGCAACTTATTTGCAATTTTAAAGCCCCCCGGTCTTTAATATTTCCCTATGCGTATAACGAGGGTGTATACCCGTCAGGGGGACCATGGAAAGACACAGCTGGTGAGTGGAGACAGAGTCTGGAAGGACTCTTCCCGTGTGGAGGCCTATGGCGAGGTGGATGAACTGAACTCTCTTATTGGATTCGTGCGCTCCTTCATCGAGGATGAAAGGGTGGATTCTATGCTCAGGGAGATTCAGAACGACCTGTTCAAGGTGGGCTCTGACCTTGCGACTCCCATGGACTTCGAAAGGGCCATACGCGTATCGCCGGATATGGTGGATAAACTGGAGAGGTGGATAGACGAGTTGAATGCATCCCTCGAGCCCCTGAAGGATTTCATATTGCCTTCCGGCTCCAGAGCGGGCTCCCTCCTCCACTATGCCAGAACGGTCTGCAGAAGGGCAGAGCGGAGAGTCGTGGCCCTGATGAAGGAGGAGGAGATAAATCCCCCATCTCTCAAATATCTCAATCGCCTTTCGGATTTTCTGTTCGTCCTCGCCCGGTATGTGAATAAGCTGGATGGGCAGAAGGAGGACCTGGTGCAATGGAGATAGGCTTTCCCAAGAGCAGGCGTTTCTTTCTCATAGCGGGACCCTGCGTTCTGGAGAGCGAGGAACTGGCATTCGAGGTGGCGGGAAGGATGAAGGAGATTACGGACAGACTGGGCATCGAATACATCTTCAAGAGTTCTTACGACAAGGCCAATCGAACTTCCATAAAGTCCTATCGGGGTCCCGGTCTCGAAAAGGGACTGAGGATTCTGTCAGATGTCAAATCCAGATTCGGGGTCAGGGTTCTGACGGATGTCCACGAGACCTGGCAGGTGAAACCGGTTTCGGAAGTTGTGGATGTGATTCAGATTCCGGCTTTCCTTTCCCGTCAGACGGACCTCCTCATCGAGGCGGGAAAAACCGGCAGGACCGTCAATGTCAAGAAGGGGCAATTCATAGCACCGTGGGATGTGGGGCCCATAATAGAAAAAATCGAAAGCACGGGCAACAGGAATATATGGATAACGGAGAGGGGATACATCTTCGGATACAACAATCTCGTGGTGGATTTCAGGGGTATTCCCATAATGCGCCAGTTCGGTTATCCCGTGGTGTACGATGCCACCCATTCCCTTCAGCGTCCATCCGGTAAAGGGGGGATGTCTGGAGGGGACAGGGAACTCATTCCCTATCTGGCGCGGGCGGCTGTGGCTGTGGGGGTGGACGGGATATTTATGGAGGTGCATCCCGAGCCCGATAAAGCCCTTTCCGACCCCATGACCCAGTTTCCCCTGGACAGGGTGGAGGAATTGCTCCGCCAGTTGATATCCATAGAGGATGCCCTGATGGAAAATTCCTGAAATCGACATATTTCTCCTTTGCGCTTTGCCTTCGGCAATGGATTCCGGAATGCTTATGGAAAATGTGATTCTTTGAAGCGACTCATGTTCCTTTAAAATATCCGTGCGCCGGTGGTATAGGTGTATGATTTCCAGAAGAGAGCTCTCTTACGAGGAACTTTTGGACAGGTTCGACCGCTGGCTTTCCCTTTCCGGCACGGATTTCGTTCTGTCCCCCTATTTCCAGATACCCTTTTACGACATTTACCGGGATGAAGACGCGGTGGCTGTGGAGTTTCTGGACGGTTCCAGACCGGTTGGTTATGCGTTGCTGAAGGATGAGGGAAGTTCTCTTACATTCCCCGTCTATGAGCCCATTACCCCGTATTTCGACGTGGTCTCGGACAATGGATACAGGGAGGAAATTCTCTCTCTCATGATTTCGGACAACTCTTTTTCTCTCGGTCCCATCCTGGAATCCAGCCCCACCCTCCGTATCCTGCGTGATAAGTACGGAGCGAAGGTGGAAGAAGTCTCCGCCATCGAATATCTGGCACTTCCCGATTCCCTCGATGCCCTGATATACCGCTCGAAGAAGAGGGACAGGATGGTAAAACTGCTCAGGAAGATGGGCAAGAAGAAGGATTTCAGAAAACTGGAGAGGTGGAATCTCCATGACCTGAAGGTCCTTTCAGGCATGTACCTGCTTCCCCATGAAGTTCAGCCCTTCGTGGGCGATATCCTTTCTATTACCTCCAATGCTGGAATACTGCGGATTTACTGTGTGGATGAGGAGGCATGTGCCATCTTCTTCGTCTATGGAGACAGGGCATACCTGTGGCACATGGGAGGACCTTCTCCCCTCGAGGATGACCTGAAGCTGTTCCTCTTCATGAAGGTGATAGGGGCCGCCATCGATGAGGGGGCGAAGGAGCTGGTTCTACTCTACAGAGAAGAGATTCCCGGATTCCGATTTTCCAGCCGCAGGACGTACAGGGCCGAAAGTGTTCGAGATTAGAAGGACTTTATACTTTCCATGTGAACTGGTTTCTGATTTTTGTCCTGGCGTCTGCTGTCGAACGGGTTCAGGTATTCAGCGTTGAGGTTCAGGGTGTTGGAACCATATCGGGAAAGCAGAGGGTTTATTCCTCACCCGACGAAGTGGTGGTCTGGAGGGAAGTCTCTTTCGACGGTGATAATCCCCTGTTCGGCAGGTACTATTCCGGAAATCGGACTTACATCTTCTCTTCCGGGTCCGATAGTGTCGTTGTGGTCAATCTCGACGATAGCACGTACACCGTACGACCCCCCGGAACCGGAGTCGTTCCCCGCGAGATTCTGAAGTCTATAGATGCATCCGTGAATTCCCGAATAACATCCCTGTCCGATACCTGTTATTTCATAAAGAGCTTCCGGAAGATAGACAGGAGGACCGATAGTACAGAGATGCATGTGTGCTTCGGAAAGTTCGAATCTGCCGGTCTGGAGAAGGAGTCCCTTAACTGGCTTGCCGATTTGCTGGGGATAAACAGGGGAATGGTGGAAGTATTCCTCGCTCTTATGGGAACGCCTGCCGCAGGTTTTGCCGGAATGGATGAAAAGGTTCTTGACCTGTTCGAAAACAATGGCGCTCCCGTGTATATGGAGGGCAAATCCTTCATTTCCGGTGAGGCGGTGCTCCGATTCGATATAAGAACTGTCTCCATGCAGAAGACAGACGATGTGCCCATGCCGGACCTCTCCCGGTTTCGAAGGAAGTGAGACCTTTATAATTTCGCCCGTACTCGTTTTAAATAATCAGTCAGTTTAGAAGGAAGAAGGGACGGGGAAATCTGGGGTGCCTAATCCCTTCGGGGAGGGTGAGCAGGTGGTATAAGAGCCGAAAGGTCGGGAATTGATGTGAGGGAGGGGAAAATTTATAGGTGTAAATGAGATGGGCATGTTTTATTCACAAAAGCGACCCGGAAGATGGGTTAATGCTTCGATAATGTCGAATTAATGAAGTTGCCACCTGCTTGTGGTACGGTCCTTTTCGGGTGGGGGAGATAAATAACGGAAAACGGGTCAGGAATATATGTAAA
>WGAQ01000012.1 GCA_015494735.1 Caldifarciminota bacterium
AGGATACACATTGAGAAATTGCTCGAGGAAGCGAAAAAAGTCCTCCATCTTCCGGAGGAAATCGTGTGCATCAATGCCGAGTGGGGCCATTCGGAAGCATGCACGAAGCGAATATACAGATACCAGTCAGACGAACTTCCCTGCATCCCACCCCTTCCACCGTATCAGGAATTCGTGTATCGGAGCATACCATTCTCGGAAGATGACCTGTTCAGACACATATCCACCCTGTACGACCTTAGGGAAGAAATGGCATTCCACAGACTATTTCTGCACCTCCTGGACAACAATGGACTTCCCTTCAACTACAGGAAGACAGCAGAAACCCTGGACATCCGTTTCGAAACCCTGAAGACCTTCCTCAAATATCTGGAAAGGGCTTTCCTGGTAAGGATTCTGGAAGAGGGGAATGGACCGAAAGCCCGCCGCATATCCCTGATAACCGACTGGAGGCTCGTAAATTACCTTTTGAAGAAGAACCGGATGGAGCTATTCCTCGAAGGCATCGGAAAAGAGTCCCTCATGAGTTATAGATTTCTTCAGTCCATATCCGGAGGAAAAGAGCCCTCCCTGAGGGAGGTGGAGGGGGGATAACTTCCCCCCAAATACGATTCCATTTCCTACTTCACGATAATCCTGCGGGCACCGGACTCCTCGACCCTGATGATATAGGTGCCCTTCCTGAGATTTTCGAGGGCGGGCATGCCGTCGGTGGTTATACCTTCCAGGACCTTCCTTCCGCTCACATCGAACACCTGGAACTTCCTTCCCTGCGGAATAGCGGAGGACATGGTCTTCACATCGGGTTTATCGGTGCTCCTCTCCACCACCATCACGGACTTGGTCAGACTCCTGTAATAACCATTCCCCCTGACGGAAACGGAGATGTTATAAACGCCCTTCTGATGGGGGATACGGAAGTGGGCAACGTACTCCTCTCCTCCACCCGTGAACACCAGAGGCCACTCCTGACCGGTCTTTATATTGCGTATCACCCCTTCCACGGCATCGACCCTCTCGGGGACCCTTACGGTGAAGGTGGCCACATCGCCATAACGGTAAACCATGTGGTCGCTGGACAGGTGGGCGGGCTTTCCATCGAAAGCAATCATCATGGGAAGTCTGGAATTCCTCTGAAGGGAGAAGGTGTACTTTCCGGGTTTCACATTCTCGAATCTATAGACCTTCGCCCGCATGAAAATGCCATCTCCCATGGGAAGGCTCTTCACCCCCATGTCCTCATAAGGAAGCGCAGTTTCCAGTCTTTCCGACTCATCGGCACCGAATACCAGAACGTAGAAATCCCCTTCGAGATTCAGAGATTCACCGGGACGGGCGAAGTAATAGGAACTTCCCACAGTCAGGAAGGGACTCCTGTCGAAGTTGCCATCCTCTTTCCTGTTAACGGTAATATTGAATACCAGACGGTCCCATACATTGTATCCCTTTGCAATCTCGTAATGGTTGTACTTCCATGCATTGCTGGCACACGGAGCGGACATGTTTATGGAAGTGGGCTTGTGGGCGGAGGAATAGGTCACAGCACCATCGTTTCCACCCTCGGAGCAGGAACCACCGTTGTTGCTCAGATACCACTGACCCCAGCAGATGGCACTGAGACAGAAGTTATCATTCCAGGGCCAGGTGAAGGGGGTACCATCGAACCATGCGGAATAGGAGTAGGTGGGAACGGGATTGAGGTAGTAGAGGGGGTCCGTCACGCTCCTGAACCAGGACATATAGCCGGTCTGGAGAACATAGGTGGCATCGGATGTGAGGCCCAGTATCTCCGCAAGCCACCAGAGCCAGGTGCTGTAAGCCAGGTCCGCAAGGGGGGAGCCCCAGTAAGGGGTGGAAAGGGTCATAACCTGCTTCACATTGGCATTTCCATAGTGATATATTGCAGTCTCCGTATCTATACCCCCTTTACTGTGGGCGATGACCACCAGATTATTGGTCCCGAAGTATCCGGCCACGACATTCAGGAGGTTATTCAGTATGGAACCATTGGTCCACATGCTGCCCTCAGGCTCGAGGTTGACGAATGCAGTCCTGTACCCCCAGGAGTAGGCGAGGGAATACATATTGTTATCCACATACCACACACCGGCGCTGGATGATTTTCCGTGAACGAAGACGATAACGGGTTTCGAATCCGAAGCAGGCGGGATTTCTCCCACATAAACACTTCCAGGTCCACCATCCCCGTATATCAAAACGGGTGCACTCTGAGATAAGATTACTGCGAGCAACATTTTGAAAGTATAAACCCGCCCGAACCTACAGGGAGTAAATCTTTGAAAATAAATGACAAACCGGTATGAGAATTCGATACCGGAAATGGATAAATTCAGAGCCATGGAGCGGAACGAATGGACAGCGGAATACGTCCGGAAAATGCTTATCACATCTGAATTTCATGCAGTAATCAACCACTTTAAAATTTTCCCCGCCATGAAAAAGCAGAATCCGAGAGAGGTGGCCCTTCAGCAATTCAACAGGGCTGCCGAAATCATGGAACTGGAGCCATGGATAAGGAACGTACTCAGTTATCCCGAAAGGGTGGTTAAAGTTCACGTACCGGTTAAGATGGACAGCGGGGAGGTAAGGGTATTCGAGGGGTACAGATGCCAGTACAACTCGGCCCTCGGACCATACAAGGGGGGCATAAGGTATTCCCCAGATGTGGATGAGGACGAGGTGGTCGCCCTCGCCCAGTGGATGACATTCAAATGCGCCCTGGTGGATGTCCCATTCGGCGGGGCCAAGGGCGGCGTGAAGGTGGACCCCAGAAAATTGTCCAAAGGTGAACTGGAGAGGCTCACCAGAAGGTACACCTATGAAATCGTCCCGGTAATAGGACCCTCCATAGACATCCCCGCTCCGGACGTCTATACAAACGACGAAATCATGTCCTGGATTATGGACACGTACAGCATCTTCAAGGGTTATAACGAGCCCGCCATCGTAACGGGAAAGCCCATATACATAGGCGGCTCCAAGGGGAGGAAAGAGGCAACGGGCAGAGGCGTGGCAATCTCCACCAGAGAAGTCCTCAAACTATACGGCGAGGACATAAAAGGCAAAACCATCGCCATCCAGGGATTCGGAAATGTGGGAAGCCATGCCGCCCTCATACTCCACGAAATGGGGGCCAGAATCGTGGCCGTGAGCGACGTGGAGGGGGGCATATACAATCCGGATGGTCTGGATATCCCTGCCCTCATGGAGTACGTGTATGGGGACTCCCCCACCCCCAGGAGGAGCGTCAAGGGATTCAAAAGAGCCCGGAGCATAACCAATGAGGAGTTATTACTCCTAAATGTGGACGTCCTCATACCGGCTGCCATCGAGAACCAGATTACAGAGGAGAATGCGGATAAAATCAGGGCAAGGTACATCGTGGAAGGGGCCAACGGTCCCACTACCTTCGAAGCAGACGAAATCCTCTTCAAAAGAGGCATAGTGGTCGTGCCGGATATCCTGGCCAACTCCGGAGGTGTCATAGTATCCTATCTCGAATGGGTGCAGGACAGAATGGGATATTACTGGGAAGAAGAAGAGGTAAACGAAAAACTCGAAAAGAAACTGGTGAAGGTCATCCAGGAGGTCTTCGACACCATACGGAAGTACAGGGAGAAGGGGAAGGAGATAGACTGGAGAACGGCGGCTTATATCCTGTCCATAGAACGCATAGCAAAGGTGTACAGAAAGAGAGGTCTGTTCCCGTAAAGGGGGAGGAAAAGCCGGAGGGAAAAACTCCGGTGAAGTTCCATTTTTACGAAATACACGGAGGGGAGAAAACCGTCCAATTGTAAGTAAAAGTGGCACAGGAACTTAAATCGTAAGAAATTCCACCTTCATCCCGAATCTAAAAGGGTTATCCTCCGCCTCAACCCCTTTAAAATTGTTTCTGCCATGAAGCAACATAATCCGAGAGAAATAGCGCTACGACAGTTCAGCAGGGCTGCCGAAATCATGGAACTGGAGGACTGGATAAAGAACATCCTCAGTTATCCCGAAAGGACGGTAAAGGTGCACATACCCGTTAAGATGGACAGCGGGGAGGTTCAGGTCTTCGTTGGATATCGATGTCAGTACAACGCCGCCCTCGGACCATACAAGGGGGGCATAAGGTATTCCCCAGATGTGGATGAGGATGAGGTGGTCGCCCTCGCCCAGTGGATGACATTCAAATGCGCCCTGGTGGATGTCCCATTCGGCGGGGCCAAGGGCGGTGTGAAGGTGGACCCGAAAAAACTGTCCAGGGCCGAACTGGAAAGACTGACGAGGCGCTTCACCTATGAAATCGTCCCGGTAATAGGGCCCTCCATAGACATTCCCGCTCCAGACGTCTACACAAATGACGAAATCATGTCCTGGATTATGGACACCTATAGTATTATTAAAGGGTACAACGAGCCGGCAGTGGTCACCGGAAAACCCACATACATAGGCGGCTCCAAGGGGAGGAAAGAGGCAACGGGCAGAGGCGTGGCAATCTCCACCAGAGAAGTCCTCAAACTATACGGCGAGGATATAAAAGGCAAAACCATCGCCATCCAGGGATTCGGAAATGTGGCCGTATTCGCCGGATTGATTCTTCAGGATATGGGAGCGAAGATAGTCGCCGTGAGCGATTCGAAGGGCGGAATCTACAGCCCGGAGGGGCTCGATATAAGGGATGTCGTGAAGCACGTGTACGGCGATGAGGAGGTGAATGGAAAGAAGAAGAGCGTCATCTCCTATCCCGGAGGAAAGCAGATAAGCAACGAAGAGCTCCTGCTTCTGGATGTGGATGTCCTCATACCCAGCGCCATCGAGAACCAGATTACGGAGGAGAATGCGGATAAAATCAGGGCAAGGTACATCGTGGAAGGGGCCAACGGTCCCACCACCTTCGAAGCAGACGAAATCCTCTTCAAAAGAGGTATAGTGGTCGTGCCGGATATCCTGGCCAACTCCGGAGGCGTCATAGTCTCCTATCTCGAATGGGTGCAGGACAGAATGGGCTATTACTGGGAAGAAGAAGAGGTAAACGAAAAACTCGAAAAGAAACTGGTGAAGGCCATAAACGAAGTCTTTCATACCCTGAATCTCTACAGGGAGAAGGGGAAAGAGATAGACTGGAGAACGGCGGCTTATATCCTGTCCATAGAACGCATAGCAAAGGTGTACAGAAAGAGAGGTCTCTTCCCCTGATGCATACGGGCGGCTTCGCCGCCCGCAACCCCTTCATACACAGTCCCATTAAAATTTTCACCATCCAATGGAAGTGAAACTGGAAGTAAGATACGCGGACCTGGATACCCTGGGGCATGTGAATAACGCCGTGTATCTAACATACTTCGAGCAGGCGAGGGTTCACCTCCTGAACGAGTATTACAGGAAGACCAGGGGAGATTTCGATTTCGTCATCGCCCATGCGGAGGTGGATTATCTGCATCCCATATTCATGGAGGAGATAACCGTAAGGGTATGGGTGAGCAGAATCGGGAATACCAGCTTCACCCTGTCCTACGAAATATACAATCAAAAGGGCATCCTCTGCGCAAAGGGGCATACCGTCCAGGTGGTTTACGATGCCCGGAAGGGGACCAAGAAGGCCATCCCGGATGACTTCCGGGAATATCTGAAGAGATACCTGCGGAAGGAGTAAAATTTTCCAGATGTTCCTCACCATATCCGCCAGGGCCATCGCTTACAAACCGCTGAGATTCATACTCACCGTCATAGGACTGGCCGTCGCCATAGCAGGACTGGTCTCCCTCATGTCCTTCGGAGAAGGGGCCAGGAAGGCCATAAGGAGGGGTCTGGAATCGTACAAGCCCCGCATTCTCATATACAGGGGAGACTTCTTCATGCCCACCCCGCTGGTGCCCATAGAAATGGCGGACAGCGTGAAGAAGATGGGGGTGGGGGACGTTTACAGACTGGTCCGGATAGCGAAACCCATAGGATTCCCTCCCAGGGGAATGGCCATCGTAATAGGCATGGATTTCGCATCGAAAATCAGATTCATCGAGGACTATACCCTGCTGAAGGGCAGAGACCTGAGCGATAGTTTGAAGAGAGAAGCCCTCATAGGGGAGAAGGTGGCCCAGACCCTCGGATACTCGCTGGGGGACACAGTGGAGGTGGGAAAGGGAAAGTACGTCGTGGTGGGCATAATAAAATCCCCATCCGGCATCTCCACCAATGCCATCGTGGTCCCGGTGAATCTGCTCATAAAGGACTACGACTTCCGCAATATACTGGCCGTGAGCGTGGTGCCGAAGAATCTGGAGAAAACGGATTCCATAGCAGAGGTTCTCAAGGAGAAGTTCCCGGATTATCAGGTGCAGACCACCCAGGAGATGGCCCGTCTCACGGAGAGCATGGTGGCCATCGGGGACATCATAAGGTTCGCCCTATCGGCCATCGCCCTGTTCGTCGCCACAGTCTCCCTCTTCGCCATCATGGCCATAACCGTTCAGGAGAGGACGTGGGAATTCGGGGTGCTCAGGGCCCTCGGAGGGACCCGCAAACTCATCTTCAGCCTGGTACTTGCACAGGCCATACTCGTCAGCCTCCTGGGATGGGCCATTGGCGTGCTGCTCGGTCTGGTCATTATAAAGATTATCAACGCTGTCGCATACCAGAAACTGGGCTTCGAATTCGCCACCCTGACCGTCAGATTGGGTCTCTTCTCCCTTCTGATTGCCATCGGCATAGGGGTGGCAGGGGGATTCTTCCCCGCCCTGCAGGCCGTCAGGAAGAGCGTGAGGGAAGCCATAGGGAGGATATGATGCTGAGGGCGGAAGGACTGACCAAAATATACGGAAAGAAGGTGCAGACTGTGGCGGTGAATGGCGTTTCCTACACCTTCGAATCGGGGAGATGCTACTCCATCGTGGGGCCATCCGGAAGTGGAAAGACCACCCTCCTGTATCTCCTGTCCGCCATAGAAACCCCCGACAGGGGAACCGTGTATTTCGGCGATGTAGACCTGTTCTCAATGGATGAGGACGAAAGGGCCCGATTTCGGGCAAAGCACTTTGGATTCGTCTTCCAGCACTTCTACCTTCTCCCCTACCTGGATGCCCTGGAAAACGTGGCTGTCAGATTCTACCTCAAGGGAGATAAGGTGGACTGGAAGAGGGCCAGGGAGGTCCTCAGTAAACTGGGCATAGAGGAAATAAAGAAGCCCTACGAATACTCCGGAGGGCAGCAGCAGAGGATAGCCATAGCGAGGGCCATAGTGACGAATCCGGATGTCCTCTTCGCGGATGAGCCCACCGGGAATCTGGACAGCAGGAATTCCCGCATAGTATTCGAAATACTGAGGGAAATCGCCTCGGAGGGGAAAATCGTTATAGTGGCCACCCACGATACCGAACTGGCGGGCACATGCGATACCATCGTAAGGCTGAAGGACGGGCGAATCGTCTCAGAATAACTAACCGCATCATCCGGATTACCACATCGGATTCAGGAGGACCGAGGATTCCTGAATCGTGCCTATAAAATTCGGAACCTATGGAAACATTACTCCTCATTCCATTTTTAAAAGGCGGGGCAACCATAGATGGCCATTTGAATGAGGGAGCCTATAAAAAAGCCCTGAGGATAACGCGCTTTTATCCCGTGTTTCCCGAGGACTCGGAGCCCTTTCCGGGTGAAGTTTTCGTATTCCACGACGGCAGCAACCTCTACGTGGCCTTTCGATTCCAGGAGCCCCACGGAGTGAGGGCCCAGTCCCTCCAGAGGGACCGCCTGTGGGGGAATCTGGACGACATCATATCCATCCGCATAGGGGCCGTCTCCAGTGGATACATGTTCAACCTGAATCCCCTCGGAGTTCCCACCGACTGTCGCATAATAAACTACGACAACCCCATCTGCACATGGGACTACAACTGGGAATATCACGTGGAGAAGTCCGATTCCGTCTGGTGGGGAGAAATCAAAATTCCCCTGAATAACCTGTACCTTCCCGACACCGTCCGGTTCAAGGTGGTCCGATACGCCACCCTTCCCGACGAGCAGGGCTCCCAGCAGATATCCTGCACGTATCCGACCGACAGAAGCCATCTCATAGACCTCAGGTACGCCCACAAAGCCGTCTTCGAAGGGGGAATCCACACCGGGAAGAGCATCCCCATCACCATCCTCCCATCCCTAACCCTGATACACACCCATCCCTACATGGACATGATTTATCCCCAAATAGGAAACACCCCATTCCACTACAACGCCGGAATCGATGTCTCCACCCGCATCGATAGATTGTCCATGGCCGCCACCCTCTCCCCGGACTTCGCACAGGTGGAGGCGGATGTGGGACAGCTCAACCTCCAGAAGGCGGAAATCATCATACTTCCCGAAAAGAGACCCTTCTTCTACGAGGGCTTCGAACTGTTCAACACCGCCATGGATATCCTGTACACGAGGACCTTCGTCACCATCAGGGGCGCCGCCAAGTACACCCTGGAAGGTCCCCTCAAATCACAGGGATTCGCCATATTCGAGGACTCGCTGGGCAACTTCTACGGACTCTCTCTGGGCCTCACCGGCCGGGGAAGGAACCTGACAGGTATAATCCTCCACCACCAGCAGGAAAACCTTTCCCTGATGGACATCTTCTACAGGCGTCTGATGACCGGCGGGATAAGGGTTTCGCTGGAAGGAAATTTCACGAATCGGATGGAATTCGGATACCTCATCCGTCTGAACCGCTACGTTTCGGGAGAGGGCCTCAGTTTCCACATGGAATTCAGCAATATATCGAAGGATTTTTACTTCCCCACCGTCCCCCTTCCCTATGGCCCCGGGATAATGGAGGGAAGCGTGTGGGCCAGTTATAAGAAGGTCAGGGGAACCCGATTCCTCTCCACATGGAGGATAGAAGGGGCATACAGCAGGAGGAATCTGTCCTTCGGAAGCAGACCCTTCCTCAACGAGCACAGATTCGTGGAAACCTCAGTTCTGCTATTCTCACCGGTTTACATAGGATACAGATTCTACAGATTCGATGACGCGAGCGGTCTGTACTCCTTCCATTTCCAGGGGCCCACCCTCCGCATAGGCTCCACCTTCGACAGAATGATATATGTGGAGGTGGGAAGTGGAACCCTGTATGGCAGCAGAGCCACCAGCATCGAAGGGGGGATATCCTACACCGTGGGCAGGTGGAAGTTCTTCGTTGGGAGGGAAATGGTAACAGCATCCGACAGCACCCTGTCCAGAGGGAATACCAATGCAAAGATTACCTACAGGAGCCAGAGGGGGA
>WGAQ01000013.1 GCA_015494735.1 Caldifarciminota bacterium
CGTTGCTCATTGCTTTGTTTATATTAATCGCCGGTGTCATCATTCTGGCTCTCTGGGTTATTGCCATTTACAATGACCTTGTTAAGAAGAGGCAGATGGTGGAGGAGGCGTGGAGTGGAATCGATGTTCAACTCAAGAGGAGGCACGACCTTATACCCAATCTGGTGGAAACGGTTAAGGGATATGCAAAGCACGAGAGGGAGACCTTCGAGAATGTGACGAAAGCAAGGGCGAGGGCGCTGGAGGCGAAGACTCCAGAGGAGAAGATGAAAGCAGAGCAGGACCTTTCCAGAGCCCTTCTGAGTCTCTTTGCTGTGGCGGAGGCTTATCCGGAGCTGAAGGCAAACGAGAATTTCCTGCACCTGCAGGAGGAATTGTCCGCCATAGAGGATGAGATTCAGCTTGCCAGGAGATACTATAATGCCACCGTAAGGGAATACAACATTGCCATCCAGACATTCCCCCGCAATATCGTTGCATCCATGTTCGGCTTTAAGGAATACGAATACTTCGATATAGAGCCGGAGGAGGAAAAGCCGCCGCAGGTGAAATTCTGATATGCTTCTCGTTCTGCTAACGGTCTCGGTTCCCGATACTGTAAATCCCTGTCCTTATGGATACGAGGAATGCATAGTGGATTTTCATTCGGGGATAAAGGTTCTGGAGAATGCTTCCGTTATAGTGAAGGAGGATATAAAGGTCCGTTCGGCGGGAAAATCCATAAAGCACGGCATATACAGGGACTTTCCTCTGGTTTATAAGGACCGGTGGGGGAATAGATTCTCCGTTGAATTCCGGCTAAAGGAAGTCCTTCTGAACGATAAGCCCGTAAAATACTTCACGAAGAATCTAAAAAACGGCATCCGCATATACATCGGAGATAAGGAAAAGACCCTGAAGCCCGGGTATTATAAGTACACCCTGATTTACGAGACGAAGAGACAGATAGGATTCTTCGGGAATCGGGATGAAATATACTGGAATGCGACGGGCAATGGATGGAACTTCCCCATAAGGAAAGCAGAGGCTGTTGTGGTGCTTCCGGAGGGAATTCCAGAGGACAGCGTGAAATATGTGGCATATACCGGCGGGCAGGGAGAGAGGGGAAAGGATTACAGGGCTTTCATCCACAGGAATATGGTGGTCTTCCGTACCACCAGACCTTTAAAACCCCGCGAGGGACTCACCGTTGCCGTCTCGTTTCCGTCCGGTTATGTGCAACCCCCGTCATTGTGGGAGAGGCTCTACTGGATACTGAAGGACAACAGGGGCTCGTTTATTGCGATTCTCGGATTTATCCTGATACTCCTGTTTTACATGTGGGCATGGGGCAGATATGGAAAGGACCCCGCCCGGGGCGTTATCATGCCCCGATTCAAACCCCCCGACAACTTCTCCCCCGCAATGGTGCGCTATATGTGGAAGATGGAATTCGACAATCAGGCTCTGGTGGCGAATCTGATAGACCTTGCCGTCAGGGGATTGCTTCGAATAGAGGAGATGGAGGGGGGTTATCGTATCGTTAAACTGGATGGTGATGTGGAGAATCTTCCTGAGGACGAAAGACTCATATACGATATGCTTCCGGATGTGCTGGAAATCGAAAAGGGAAAGTATAACGAGATTCTGGAGTCTATACGCTCTGCCCTGAAAACCAGACTTTCTGTGAAGGGAGCGCCCTTCGTGAGATTCAACATCCAGTACACTGCAATTGGGTGGATTTTCTCCATCCTTCTCATTTTCCTTGCATTTTACTTTTCTTCCGGGGGCATTTCCGAGTTCATGGTGATTTTCCTGATTACAGGTGTCCTTCTCGTTCTGAATATCGCCTTCTATAAGTGGATGAAGGCTCCCACGCGGGAGGGGAGGCGCATTCTGGATGAGATAGAGGGATTCAAGCTATTTCTGGAAAAAACGGAGAAGGAAAGACTCAAAAAACTATACCCGGAGGACTCCATTCCCCGCATATTCGAGAGGTTTTTGCCGTATGCCCTTGCTCTTGGTATAGAGGAGAACTGGGCGGGCAGGTTCAGCGATGAACTGGAATCGATGGGCTACGAACCGGAGTGGTATGTGGGAAGCGGGGCGGGATTTATGCCTTCGAGGGGCTTTCTATATGCGTCCGGTATAGGGCGCATCACATCGGGACTTTCTGAGGTCGTATCTTCCGCATCCACACCGCCGGGCAGCACATCCGGAATGGGAAGAGGTGGATATTCCGGCGGGGGTGGAGGTGGTGGTGGAGGAGGGGGCTGGTGAGCCCCCAGAATCATTGCCTCTTGCAGGTATTGATTCCGAAGGGAACGTAGAGTATGCAGAATCCGATGATGGCGGTCAGAAGCAGAATCACCCCTATCACATCGAAGATGATGGCGAGGGTTCCGGTGGTGGAAAACCCGAGAATAATGAAGATTATACCCAGGACTATCCTCACTATCCTGTCTATTCCACCCACATTGCACTTCATGGTTTCACCTCCTTATCGAAAGTATAAAGGCTACTGAATAAACCTGTAAAATTTTTCCACCCATGCATCAACCTTTCGTAATAATAGTGTCCGGGCCTTCGGGAGTGGGAAAGACCACCCTGTGCAAGAGGGTGATGCAACTGGACGGGAATCTGTTTTACTCCGTATCTGCCACCACGAGACCCCGCAGGGAGGGTGAGGTTCACGGAAAGGATTACTATTTCCTGTCGGTGGAGCAGTTCGAAGAGTGGATAGAAAAGGGAAAATTGCTCGAATGGGCCAGGGTTTATGATAACTACTACGGAACCCCCCTGGATCCGGTTATAGAGAACTTCGAGAGGGGAAAGGATGTGATAATGGACATAGATGTGCAGGGAAAGAGGCAGATAGAGCGCAACTTCAGGGGAAGGGTGGTTTCCGTTTTCGTCCTTCCTCCATCCGTGGATGAACTTCTCGAAAGGCTGGAGCAGAGGGGGGCTGAAACACCGGAGCAATTCGAGAAGAGGAAGAAACTGATAATGAGGGACCTGGAGTACAGGTGGGAGTACGATTACTGGCTCATAAACGATGACCTGGACAAGGCTGTGGGTGAACTCTACAGCATAATAAAGGCCGAGCGCCTGAGGGGGAGATACATGAAATGGCAGGAAAGAAGTTAATCCTGCGCGTAAAGGATTTGTCCGTCGTTCTCGACGGGAGAAAGATTCTGGAGAATATATCCTTCGAATTGTACGAGGGTGAAATTCTGGCCGTTCTGGGTCCGAATGGGGCGGGTAAATCCACCCTCCTGAAGGCCATCCTCGGAATGGTTCCATATACGGGAGAGGTTTATCTCGCCCCCGGATACAGACCCGGATATATCCCACAGGCCCTTGTGGATATGGGAAAACTGCCCGCCACTGCCCGCGATGTTATAACGATGGGATTCAGGAATTATTCGAAGGAGAAGGTGATGGAGGCCGCCCGCAAACTCGACATAGAATCGCATCTGGACAACTTATTCGTGAATCTGTCCGGAGGACTGAAGCAGAGGACATTGATAGCCAAAGCCCTTGTCTATGGAAGCAGGATTCTCCTTCTGGATGAGCCCACATCCAATCTGGATATACAGTCGCAGAAGCGCTTCTATTCCATACTTAAGGATTTGAAGGAAAAGGAGAAGATTTCTGCCATAATGGTGAGCCACGACCTGGGTGTCGTTACCTCTTATGCAGACAGGGTACTGTGTCTGAATGTGCGCATGTTCTATCACGGGAAACCGGGTAAGGAGCTCAATATCGATTTAATCAGGAAGGTTTACGGACACGATGTGGGGGTGATAATCCATGATCACTGAGGTCCTTATTTACGGGATTCTCGTTTCCATCGTTTCGGGAATACTTTCCTACTTCGTGGTCTCCAGAAATGTGGAATTTGCCGGAGTTGGTATATCCCATGCGGCTTTTGGCGGCGTTGCCATCGCCATGGTCCTGGGTATAAATCCCGTGTGGTTTCTGCTCGTATTCACCCCAATCGTGGGGATTCTCATAGCCTCATCTCCCAGAAATCTTTCCGAAAATACCGCAATTGGCATCCTCTTTCCCTTTTTCATGTCCCTTGGAATCATCCTCATATACCTTTCGCAGCAGAATCTGTCCCTCGTGTGGAGTTATCTGTTCGGGAACATCTTTCTTGTGGGAAGGGGGGATTTCTTCCTCTTCCTCCTGGTCGGGACCCTCGTGGTCCTATATGTGCTTCTTTTCTTCAGACAGCTGGTATTCACCTCTTTCAGCAGGGAACTCGCCCGTGCATACGGTGTAAATACGACCTTCATCAATTACAGCTTCATGGTCATCCTTTCCCTGGGCATCGTGGTTTCCATAAAGATGCTGGGAATCGTTCTCCTCTCCGCTTTCCTGGTCCTTCCTGCCAGTATCTCATTTCTGGTCAGCAGGGGAGTGCTCCGCAGTTTCCTGTTCACTCTCGTATTTTCTGTCCTCATGAGCGTTCTCGGGATACTGGCTTCCTACTGGATGGACCTTCCCAGCGGTGCATCCATCGTGGTGGTGGGAACGCTTATTTATCTCATCTTCTACCTCATCCGCCGCCCCTGAAAACACATCTTCACAAATTCATGATGCTCATGGTTTAGTGTATCTGATTGTAATACGGCATTTGACTCTATGATGCCTATGTTTATGACATGAAACACCTTAAAGAAATGGGCCCGTTAGCTGATGGATTACAAGGACTTATCGAAGAAATACTTCACAGTTTTTCCACCACCCCTTCTCCCCCTCCCCCGCGGGGAATGCATATTTTAACTTTTGTGGCAGTTATTTCAAGGTTTTTCATGTCGATGAATATGGGTGGCAGGAAAATCCAGCACATTGGATTATGGCTCACTGTACGATTCTCATAAATTTAAGGCCGGGAAAATGGTGTGATGGGGATTAGTCCATGATTTTACATATCCGGGATTGTCTGGAGCAAAGAGGAACAGGTATTGCCCCCACAGCCCACCTCTTTCCCCGTGTTCAGAATCTTGCCCAGAGTTGTGTGATGACTTCTTGAAAAGAGCAGGCCTCATTCTTTATAATTTTCACGCTGACAGTTGTGCCCCCGTAGCTCAACTGGATAGAGCATCGGATTTCTAATCCGAGGGTTGGGGGTTCGAGTCCCTCCGGGGGCGTTAAGGAGATGGGGCGTTAGCTCAGCTGGTAGAGCAGCGGATTCTTAATCCGCGGGTCGGGGGTTCGAGTCCCTCACGCCCCATTCTTTGTATCTCCCGGTGGGCGTAGCTCAGCTGGTCAGAGCGGCGGACTGTGGCTCCGCAGGTCGGGGGTTCAAGTCCCCTCGCCCACCTTCCATCCATTCGATTTCCTCCCCTTTAAAATTATTGCATGATTCTGTTGATGCATCTTATATTTGCGCAAACTCCAAATAAGTACGTTTACACGGGTGGATTCTTCGTTTTCTCCCATGGTGATACGCTCAGGACCGACAGGGTCACCCTCTTCGTCGATGGAAAGGTCGAGGGTCTGGAGAAGCATCCTGCCGTTGCAAAGGTGGAGAGGAAGAAAAACCGCATCGTAATTTACCTCAAAAAGGGCAAAACCTTCTCCGAGAAGGAATTGAAGAGGTATGTGAAGGGCAAGGTAAAGCGCATAGAAGTTCGCAGCCGTGTGAAGTCCGGAAAGGATTCTCGCAAAAGTATTGAGAAGCGTAAGAAAGAGGAGAAGCGAAACAGGGAGAAGGACCTGAAGAGGATTCAGAAGCGTGAGAAAGAGCAGAAGAAGTCAGGGAAGGGAGAAAGGGATGTCCGTTAAAGCCATATATCCCGGCACTTTCGACCCCATAACGATGGGGCACGTGGATGTGGTGGAGAGGGCCAGCCGCATATTCGATGAGGTTATAGTGGCTGTGGCCCGTCCCCGTCATAAGACTGCCCTCTTCTCCTTCGAGGAGCGCATATATCTGGCCCGGGAGTCCCTCAGGCATCTGTCCAATGTGGTGGTGAAGGGATTCGATGGCCTCATGGTGGAATTCGCAAAGAAGGAAGGGGTGAAGGTGGTAATCCGTGGAATAAGGGCTGTCTCCGATTTCGATTACGAATTCAAAATTGCATGGATGAACAGGAAACTCTGTCCGGAACTGGAAACGATATTCCTTATGCCCTCCGAGGAATACTCGTTCCTTGCATCCAGCCTCGTAAAAGAAGTGGCCCTCCTCGGGGGCGATGTGTCCGGTATGGTTCCGGAGGTTGTCCAGAGGGCTCTGATGGAAAAGATAAACAATGGAAAATAACGTCGATAAACTGCATGCCCGGGGTCTTAAGAAGAAGTACGGGCGCCGGTGGGTTGTGAAGGGGGTGGATATAGAGGTGAAGAGGGGAGAGGTGGTGGGGCTCCTCGGTCCCAACGGTGCGGGAAAGACCACCACATTCTACATGATAATGGGAGCCATAAAGCCCAATGGGGGAAAGGTCTTCCTGAACGACAGGGAGATAACCCGTCTTCCCATGTACAAAAGGGCCCGACTCGGTATCGGATACCTGCCTCAGGAATCATCCATATTCCGCCGCATGACCGTGTGGGATAACGTCTATGCTGTCCTGGAGATGAAGGGCATGAAGAAGAAGGATATCGTGAAAAAGACGGAGGAGGTTCTCAAGCTACTGGGCATATACGAGAGGAGGAATAATCGTGGAGACCAGCTGTCGGGAGGAGAGAGGAGGAGGGCGGAAATAGCCAGAGCCCTTGCCCTCGAGCCCCGATTTCTCCTTCTGGACGAGCCTTTCACCGGAATAGACCCCAAGACCAGGGAGGAGATTCAGGATATAGTTCGCCAGTTGAAGGGAATGGGCATAGGGGTTCTGATAACGGACCACAACGTGAGAGAGACTCTGGAGATAACCGACAGGGCCTACATAATCTACGAGGGGGAAATACTTCTGGAGGGAACCTCCCAGCAACTCATAAATGACCCCGTGGCCAGGAAGGTCTATCTCGGGGAGCGGTTTTCCATGTAAAGGGCATCCCTTACGAACTCGAGGAGTATCTCGGTCAGCTGGTTGTCCTCCCCGATATCCGTATTCACCTGCCTGTGGCTCATGCCGCATGCGCAGTAGATGACCGCTTTCGAATTCGTTTCCTTCAACCTTTCCATGAGTATCCGGGCCTGTGATGCGGAGGCGGGTCTTTCGGTGTGAACTATCAGGGTGGGAGGGTTGAAGCCTCTTTCTATACGATAGACGGGGGAAGCCCTTCTTAACTCCTCATCTCCCTTTCCGAATACGGGGCGAATTGTCTTCTCGAACAGAAGGGGGAAGCTGTCCCTCAGGGAAATCAGGTCGTAGGCCCCTCCATCCAGCAGAATCGACCCCCGAATTATGTTCGGCGGCATGCCCCTCCTTCTGAGAAAATCCTTTTCGTACGAAACCATGGCTGCGATGTGGGCCCCTGCCGAGTGCCCCATGAGGATGATTCTATTGCCGTCCCCTCCGTATTTATGGATATTTTCATGAATCCACGCTACGGCGTCGGATACGTCCTCCACGAATAGGGGGAAGCGGGCCCGGGGGAAGGTCCTGTAGTTGACGCTGACGAATACGAAGCCCTTCTGTGCAAAGAAGAGCCCTTTCTTTCCGTGATTGCCCTTGTCTCCCGTCCTCCACGCACCCCCGTGGATGAAGACCATTACTGGACATTTTTCGCATCTTTCTGGAGCGTATATGTCGAGGCTGTGGAATCTGCTTCCATCCTCCGCATAGGGGACATCTCTATCGACGATTATCTTTCCGGTAAGAAGAACCGATGTCAGGAACCACATGCCCTAAGTTTAACATTTGGGAGTTCATGAAGTTCGTGGTGGTCATTCCTGCCTATAACGAGATGCCGCATATCGAGGATTTCCTCAGGAAGTTGAAGGATTTTCCTTACGAATTCGTATTCATCGACGATGGCTCCACCGATGGGACAGGCGATACCATAGAGAGATATGGATTCAGGGTGATTAGGCATCCACGGAATATGGGTAAGGGGGCGGCTGTGAAGACCGGCTTTGCATACGCTCTGGAAAATGGTTATGATGCGGTGATTACCATGGATTCGGATGGACAGCACGACCCTGCCCTCATCCCCCGGTTTATCGATGCCCTGAAGGAAGCCGATGTGGTTCTCGGAAGCAGAAGGGATTACATGACCCCGGCCAATATGCCCATCGACAGGTATCTGGTAAACCGCATTACATCGACGATTATCTCCCTGCTGGCAGGCCATCTCATAGAGGATCCGCAGAACGGGTACAGGGCATTCAGGAGGAGGGTGCTGGAGTCCCTCAGATTCGAGAAGGACCGATTCGATTTCGAGACGGAAGTTCTGATAAAGGCGTTGAGGTACGGATTCAGGTTGAAGCATGTAAAGGTCCCCGTCATATACGGGGCGGAGAAGAGCCATATAAACAAGTGGAAGGACACGCTGCGGGCTATAAGGCTCTATCTGGAATTCCTCTTCATCTCATAGGTCCGGCATTTTCTGGAATTTATAGTGCTCCAGCGTCAGGCACTTGACGCCCCCTCCCACCAGATGGAATTCGGACGTTTTCACGATTTCCACATCGAATCCCAGGGACAGGTAAATCTTCTTCAGCTCGGGAGCGTTCCTGGAATCGTTCACGAATACGGTGTTTCCGATGTACGTGCTGTTGAGGCCCAGGTCTTCGATTAGATGGGGTGGAACGGGTATCGTCTTGAATCCAGCTTCATTCAATCGCTCTATGGATTCCTCCGACACTTTGCCCCTCGCATATATTACGTACTTCTTGAGGAGGAAGAGGACCACATCGAGATGGAAATCGAATTTCTCCACGGGTATGACCCTGACTCCCAGAAAATCCTCCAGCATATCTGCCACCTCGATGGATGTTCTATTTCCTCCGTATCCCATTATGATGACATCGAGGTAATGGGAATAGAAAGCCTCTGCATTCCCTTCGAAGACATAGCCTTCGGGAATCTCCATTATTTCGAATCCTTTCCTCAGGGCCCATTCTTTCATATATGCGGCTTCTTTCTGGCGCTCTGGATGCCGGAATCTGCTGATGACCGCCTTCTTTCCGAACAGAAAGATGGAGTCTCCCACGAATGTGAGTTCTGACAGCCCCTCGGAGGCCTCCACTATGTGGATACGGGCTCCCTTCTCCATGTATCTGGTCACGATGTGGGCCCACTGCTTCCATGCCTCCAGTCTATTCACTTCTCTGTCCCTGTATCGGACGTAAAAGTCGTTGTCGTCGGAAAAGTCGTAAGCTTTCTCATAATAAATTGGTGGTGAAAGAAGGAATTTTCTCTCCATGGCGGGACAATGTTAAAGGCCCGTGGATGGGGAATGTTATAGATGTTTTGAATCAGAGGAGACGGGGAGGAGTCCTGTATCCCAGATGCTGGTATGCCAGATGGGTTGCAATTCTGCCCCTCGAAGTCCTCTCTATGAGCCCCATTCTTATTAGATAGGGCTCGTAAACCTCTTCTATGGTGCCTTCGTCCTCGCTCACGGCGAGCGCCAGGGTCTTCAGCCCCACCGGACCCCCTCCGAATTTCTCTATTATGGTCCGGAGGATTCTCTTGTCGATTTCGTCCAGCCCGAGGGGGTCAACTCCCAGCGAATCGAGGGCATGGAGGGTTATGTCCATGGTTATCCTGCCGTCTCCCTCCACCTGTGCGAAGTCTCTGACCCTCCTGAGGAGTCTGTTGGCGATCCTCGGAGTGCCCCTGCTCCTGCGGGCGATTTCACGGGCGGCCTGTCTGTCTATCTCCACATTCAATATCCGGGCGCTTCTTAGCACGATTTGCTCCAGTTCCTCCGTGGAATAGTATTTCAGGTGGAAGGTTATCCCGAATCTGTCCAGCATGGGGGAGGAGAGGAGTCCCATCCGGGTCGTGGCCCCTATCAGGGTGAATCTCGGAAGGCTGAGCCTCACGCTCCTGGCCCCCGGCCCCTTGTCTATGACCACATCTATGGCGAAATCCTCCATGGCTGTGTAAAGGTATTCTTCCACCACACGGGGAAGCCTGTGGATTTCGTCTATGAAGAATATGTCCCCCTCCTCAAGGGAGGTGAGTATGCCCACCAGGTCGAAGGGCTTTTCTAAGGATGGACCTGTGGCTGTTTTTATCCCCACTCCCAGTTCCTTCGATATGATAAATGCGAGAGTGGTCTTCCCCAGTCCGGGGGGTCCCGCAAGCAGTACGTGTTCCAGCACGTCTCCCCTCTGCTTCACCGCCTGGATGAACACTTTCAGATTCTTCTTTATGCGTTCCTGCCCTATGAATTCCTCGAATCGGGAGGGGCGTGTGGATTGCTCGTAAACTCTATCCTCGGGCAGGGGACGATTGTCTAAGATGTCCATCCCGGGGAAATTTTAAAGGAATGGCTCCAGTCCTTTAACATTAGGGACATGAAAAAGTTAACAAGGCCTACAAGGAAGCTGCCCACTGTAAGAGAGGGGCTTGGTATAAAGACTCTTCCCGAGATGGTGGAGATGGTGGGGGAGACCTATGAGGAGAATGTGGCCTATACCATGCCCCGCGATGGTAAACTCTACACCCTCAAGTACTGGCAGGTGCTCGAATACGTTAAGAGGGTGGGCAGGTATCTGAAGGAATTGGGTCTGGAAAAGGGGGACCATATTGCCATAATCGGCGAGAACCGTCCGGAATGGGCCATCTCCTATTTCGCTGTTCCCTGGATAGGAGGAGTGTCCGTTCCCCTCGATGCGAGAGCATCTTTCGAGACCCATAAGTTCATAATCGATTTTGCGGAGGTGAAGGCAGTCATCGCTTCCGGGAGGTTTCTCTCCAGCATGGAGGCTATAAGGGAAGAGGTTCCCCACCTGAAGCACGTGATATCCATGGAGGAATTCGACAGCATATACAACAGATATGCGAGGGGTGTTGAGAGGGAAAACGTCAGACTGGATGACCTTCTGGAAATCCTCTTCACTTCTGGAACAACGGGAGACCCGAAGGGCGTGATGCTCACTCACAGGAATATAATGTCCAACGTGGATGACATATACAAGATTATCGATATTGGTCCGGATGATGTGAGTTTTTCCATCCTTCCCATCCATCATTCCTACGAATGCACCGTGGGGCAGGTGGCCACTGTATATTCCGGTGTGCAGGTGTTCTATGCCCGGAGCCTCAATCCCCGTGAGATGATGGCGGATTTGAAGATGGCCCGACCCACTTTCTGGCTCACCGTTCCCCTTCTCCTGGAGAAGATGTATGTAAAGATACGCAAGCAACTGGAAGGACAGAAGGGTCTGAAGGGTCTTCTCACGAAGGTTCTTCCAAAGAAGATGCTGGGTAAGAAGGTCAAGGAGGCGCTGGGATTCGACCGCATAAGATTCGTGGTTTCGGGAGGTGCTGCTCTTCCCAGATGGGTTTCGAAGGGGATGGAGGAGCTGGGCTTTCCGGTAATACAGGGTTATGGTCTCTCGGAGACTTCTCCCCTCATAAGCGTGAATCCTCCGTACGATAAGATTAAGAATGAGAGCGTGGGGCTGGTGATACCCAGCGATGAGGTGGAGATAAGAGATGTGGACAGCGAGGGCAATGGTGAAATTGTGGTTCGTGGTCCCAATGTTATGAAGGGGTATTACAGGAACGAGACTGCCACCCGGGAGACTTTCACCACGGATGGATGGCTCATGACCGGAGATATAGGTTATTTCGATGAGGAGGGTTATCTGTACATTACGGGAAGGAAGAAGTTCGTTATCGTCACGAAGGGTGGAAAGAATGTTTTCCCGGAGGAGATAGAGGAGAAACTTACAAAGTCGCCCTTTATCGAGGAGGCCATGGTTTTCAGTCCGGACGACGAGCAGATTCAGGCTCTCATATATCCGGAGCTGGATGAGGTGGCCCGTGCTCTGGAGAAGATGGGGAAGGAGTTCAACGATGAGAATATTTGGCAACTCATAAAGCAGGAAGTGGATAAGGTGAATCGCCATCTCGAAGCATACAAGAGGATAAGGCATTTCGCAATAAGGTTCGAGGAGTTTCCCAAGACGACGACCCGGAAGATAAAGAGGCACCTCTTCAGGGGTCTGAGGCTCACACCCGATATAAAGGTGATGAAGGGTTGAATGAGTGGGCCCATTCGGGCCCTTCCCCGAAATATGTATTCGATTAAAATGCTGGTTATCAATCGAGTGGGGCATCATGGAATTGACTGTAAAAGTGAGTGGAAGAAACACAATGTGACAAATGACCGGGTAATGTAAAGTTCATTTCAAAATTCGACAAATTTAATAAAATGGCGGAATATTTCGATGCTGTGAAGATGATTTCAATCGATTCGACAGCCGAAAATCTCCGATGACCGCAATTGAACTGAAGAAATTCCACCCGTCAAAGAACGAATTTGTTTTCGGCTATGGTCAGTAATTGGTCGAATAAAGTGGAACAAGTAGATGTTTTTCAATCGATTATAATCGGACTAATTGAGCGAAAATGACCGGCCGGTCATGGGAGAACCTTTTGGCAAATTAAGGGTTCTGGGGAATAGTGATTCAAAGTGCAAATCTGTCGCAATGATATGTGATTGAAGCGCAG
>WGAQ01000014.1 GCA_015494735.1 Caldifarciminota bacterium
GTCGGTATTCCTTTAAACTTTCCCATCCGATGCGGTTTCTCTACAGGGTTCCTTTCATACTGTCGGCCATGGCCCTCATGCTCCTGGGCCTCTATCTGGGACTCATAAAGACCGGACTCACCCTTTTCCCGGTCCTCGACCCCTCCTACCATGCCCCTTTCATGGTTATGGGATTCCTGGGGATGGTAATCAGCATAGAGCGTGTAGTCACATTCAAAGGCTACCGATGGTACGTGCCTCCGGCCCTCCTCTTCATCGGTGCGATTACCCTTCAGCCCATATTCTATGTCCTGGGAGCCGCCGGAACCGTGTATATCTATTTCGAACTCCTGCGCAGGTACGGTATCAACGTCGCGAGGGGTCTCATGTTCGCCTCATCCATTTTCTTCCTGCTGGGCAATATCGCCTACTACTTTTCCCTGGAGAAGGCCATTGCCCTCTGGAGCGTGTACCTCGTGGCCGTGATAGTGGGAGAGAGAATCGACCTGAGCGTTTTCATGGGCAGGAGTCGATTCAAGGACATTTCCATCGTTGCCCTCCTTCTCCTCTTCGCTGTGTCGTATTTCTTCTGGTGGAAGCCCGTGGTGGGGATTTCTCTCCTCCTCATTGCCCTGTGGTCCCTGAAGTACGACATCGTTTCCAGAAATGTCTTCGTGACCACGGGCCTGACCCGATTCATGGCGGTGAACCTTCTTCTGGGTTATCTGTGGATGATTATCACCGCCCCCGCGTGGATTTTCAACTGGAATTACGACCTGATGCTCCATGGAATCCTTCTGGGTTTCGTATTCTCCATGATTTTTGCCCATGCTCCCATAATATTCCCCACGATTCTGGGCAGGACCCGCAGGTACAATCCGATACTGTACATTCCGGTTGCCCTGTTCCATGCTGGCCTGATATGGAGGTTCTTCTTCGATATCCGCTGGGGCTCCTTGGTGGTGGCCCTGTCCATCGTCATGTACTTCCTCCTGTTCCAGGCGACCGTGTTCTCCAGGGATTGAGCGGGGAATTTCTGCTCCCGTGGATGGGAAATTGCCGCAATTCGATGGTTTAAACTTAACTCATGATTTTGAGTCTGGTAGTTTTGCCTCCCTTCTCCCCAGATGTGAAGATAGATGATAAGACGGGGAGCCAGGAGCAGGCAGAGGTTACTATAATGGCCGAGAATTACCTGGGCCTGTCCAGCTGGGTGGACAATGGAGGTGCCACCACGAACTGGTACGACAGGTCCACAGATACCACCCGCACCTGGGGGGTGGATCAGGATGCTTTCGGCTCTTCCGACTGTTGCGACCCCGTCATAAGGAAGCAGGGAGATGTGGTGCACGTCGTATGGCTGGAGTACGGTGCGGTGAAGTACATCCGCTCCACCGATGAGGGTCAGACCTTTTCCCCTGTGGTGGTCTTCGAATCCTCCAGTTCTGTGGACCATCCGTGGATTGCTGTGAAGGGGGATCAGGTAGCTGTGGTCTGGAGGGGCTCGAGCGGAATAATGGTGGCGTGCTCCGATGACTATGGCGAGACGTGGAATACGGTGACCCTTCCAGGTACCGATGACAACTATATCCCGGTAATCGATGCGGATGGGAGGAACTTCTATGCCGTGTTCTGGGGTATAGCGAGCGGCTCCTACTACGGGGTGGATGTCTCCATGACCTCCGACTGCAATAACTGGACCGATTACCCGGTGAGGGTTGGCCTCATGTACGATGGTGTGGGTCCCAATCCCTATCCCCAGAGCATAGTGGCTTCCGGATACAAGAATCCCTTCGACCTGCTGGGAAAGGGCATATATATCGCGTATATGCACAGCCCCACCCTCTCCAGGAGCGACTGGAGGGTTTACCTGGCCCGCTCTCTGGATAACGGAGCCACCTGGGACACCATGATGGTGGCCCCCAACGGGGATAACAGCATATACTACATGCCCACCGTGGTGGTGGACAACAGGGGCATAGTACACCTCTTTTACTTCTACAAGCTGGGTTATCAGGAGTGGGCCCTCTTCCATTCCATGTCTACGGATAAGGGGAACACCTGGAGTCAGCCCATACAGGTCTCCGATACCACCTTCCAGTTCGTGGAAGAGGCCGGATGCGATATAAATAGCGTGGACTACGATTGCTGGCCCGGCCACTACATCGATTCCTATGCGGATGATGAGAGGGTCTATGTGGCATGGGCGGACAACAGGACCGGATACTTCCACGTCTATTCCTCCTACGCTTACATAGATGACCTCCTCGCTGCCACCGGAATGGATGAGCGCACCGTTTCCGGTATATCCTTCAGGGATGGAGGAATCGTTTACAACTCCCCGGTTTCCGGCAGGGAAATGCTCCAGGTGTATACCGTGGATGGCCGTCAGATTCTCTCCATGGAGGTGTCTCTTCAGAAGGGGGCCAACTTCATTCCTCTGAATCTGGACCGGACAGGGGTATATCTGATTAAAATCGGGGATGAGAGAGTGAAGGTTCTGGGAGGTGTGAGATGATTTTGCTTGCATTGATGGGCCTTATAAACTTCGATGGGAAGTACACTCTGGATAATGTGAAGGTTTCGGAAATCAGGACGATAACTATCGATTACTCTTTCGAGGAGCCATGCAAACTGCACCTGTACTTCACGAGGGGATACGAATTCTACGGAATCGATGTCGATGTGAAGGATACCAGGGGCACCATCGAGTTCAATCTGCAGGATGCGAAATTCATCCCGACTCGCAGGAAACCCGTCCATATTCCTCCAACTCTTGAGGGCACCTGCAGGGGAACCATATACGATGTAAATATCCGATGACATTCGGGCCGTATTCGGCCCGCCCTTTCCATTGTAAAATTTCCCCATTCATGAAGGAGTTCGACAGACTCTGGGAAATAATCACCATCCTGCGGAAGGAGTGTCCCTGGGACAGGGAGCAGACCAACGAATCCCTGAAGTACAAACTCATAGAGGAGGCGTACGAGCTGGTGGATGCCATAGACAGGAAGGACTGGGATTTATTCACTTCCGAGGCCGGAGATGTGCTCCTCGTGACCCTCATGCAGATTCGCATTGCCGAGGAGAATGGAAAGACCAGTTTGAAGGAGGTTCTGAACCGTCTAATCGACAAACTCATAGAGCGGCATCCCCACGTGTTCGGAGACGCGGACCTGAAGGATACGGATAGCGTCCTGAAGAACTGGGAGAAGAGCAAGGGTAAGAAGGTCTTCGAGGACATAAACTTCTCTATGCCCGCCCTCTATCTGGCTTACAGAATCGGTCAGAAAGCATCCCGGCTGGGCTTCGACTGGCCCGATTCCAGGGGTGTAGTGGACAAGGTATGTGAGGAGGCCCGGGAACTGGCTTCCGAGAAGGACAGGGAGAAGATAGAGGAGGAACTGGGTGATTTACTCTTCTCCATCGTGAATCTGGCCCGCCATCTGGGAATAAATCCGGAAGATGCCCTGCGCAAGGCCAATATGAAGTTCGTCGAGAGGTTCAGGAAACTCATGAGGGAGGCGGAGAAGAGGGGTCTTTCTCTGGAGGAGATGAGTCTGGAGGAAATGGATAAACTCTGGGAGGAGGTAAAATGATTCTGCAACTGATAGCCTTCAGCGTTGTCTTCGAAAAGACTCTGGATGGGGAGCTCTCCCCCTACAACTTCTTCTATGGGGGAAAGATTATCCTCAACAGGGCCGATGGGGGCAGCTATACCCTGAATATGAGGGGAAAGATTCTGGAAAAGTCCAGATACTGGCTTATTCCCTACAGGGGTTCCCTTTACGAATTCGAGGGAGGTGCTTCCCGCTTCGAGGATTGCAGTGCCATTGCCCGACTTTCCCCCGATGGGAATCACATGATGTCCATATACGGGTGCATAAAGGAAGGTTATAACGTGGAGGTGTACGGAACCCGGATAAAGACCTCGGGAGTCATAGTGGAGGGGGCCCTGACGAATAAGGCCGCCTTCATATTTCTGGACGGGGTTCTCTACATATACGACCTGGAAACCTCCCGTCTGCTCAGGGAATACGATGACATATCCCGATACGGGGTTGCCAGACTGGTATGCAATGAGGAGTTCTGCCTGTACTCGGACCTCTACGAGAATCTCATACTCTTCGATTCGAATGGCGAGGTGATGGCCCGGATGGACAGGGACCCGGAGGAGAAGACCAGAAACTGGAAGTCCATCTATCCGCTTCTGCTTACCGACGAGTACGCTCTGGTGGGGTACGAAGACCCCAAGAAGGGGGCTATTACGGGTCTCATATCTCTCCAGGATTTCGACTTCAGATGGCGCAGGGAGGTCATATACGTGGAGGGGGAAAATACCGCATGCATCACCCGGAACAGGGTCATACTGGCGAGCGGGGACAGAGTCTATGACATCGGTCTGGATGGGAAGATAAACTACATGCACCTCTTCGACTCCATGTGGGTGGTCTGCCATGGGAGATA
>WGAQ01000015.1 GCA_015494735.1 Caldifarciminota bacterium
AGGGACAGGAGCTCCCACCCGATCTGGAAGGTCTCCTCTATGGTTCTTCCCTCGAATCCCTGATTCACCATGCGCTTTTCGAATTCATCGGCGAATTTGATGTACTTCCTGTCTATCTCCGAGAGGGCATCCTCACCCACTATTGCAGCCAGTCTCCTGTTATCCTTACCGCGGGCGTATGCTGCGAATATCTGGTCAGCCCACTGTCTGTGATACTCCGCCGTCTTGCCCTTTCCTATACCGGCATTCATCAAACGGGACAGGGATGGGAGTATGTCGATTGGCGGGAAGATACCGAGCCTGTGCAATTCTCTCGAGAGAACTATCTGACCCTCCGTGATATATCCGGTCAGGTCCGGGATGGGGTGGGTGATGTCGTCGTCGGGCATCGTCAGTATGGGAATCTGGGTTACGGAACCCTTCTTCCCTTTGATTCTTCCCGCACGCTCGTAAATGGTGGCAAGGTCCGTATAGAGATATCCGGGATAACCACGCCTTCCGGGCACCTCCTCACGGGCGGCGGAAATCTCACGCAGGGCTTCAGCGTAGTTGGTCATGTCCGTCAGTATGACCAGTACGTGATAATCCAGTTCGAAAGCGAAGTACTCGGCCACCGTCAGAGCATACCTGGGCGTCAGGATTCTTTCGATGGTGGGGTCGTTGGCAAGGTTAATGAATGCAATGAGGCGGTTGCTTGCACCCATCTCCTCGAACTGCTGCTTGAAGTAGGCATACTCCCTCTGCGTTATTCCGATTGCACCGAATACTATGAGGAATTGCTCCCCCTCACCCCTGACCGTGGCGTATCTCATTATCATTGCGGCAATTTCGTTGGCGGGAAGACCGGAGCCGGAGAATATGGGCAGCTTCTGTCCGCGAACGAGAGTGTTGAATCCATCGATTGTGGATATACCTGTCTGTATGAAATCGGAGGGCTTTGCACGGGCAACGGGATTGATGGGAATTCCAATTATTGGCAGTCTCTTCTGGGGAACGACGGGTGGAAGGCCATCTATGGGCTCGCCCCTTCCGTTGAATATGCGTCCTATCATGTCCGGGGCAACGCCGAATCTGACCACGTCCTCAAGAAGCCTTATCTTAACCGAAGCCACATCCAGTCCGAGGGTCCCCTCCAGAACCTGAATGACAGCGAAATCCTCCGTGACTTCCAGAACCTGACCCGTTCTCCTGATACCGGTATCCGTTATGACTTCCACCTGCGCACCGTAGGACAATTCCTTGGCCTTTCGCACCACCAGTAGGGGTCCGGAAATGTAATCCACAGACCTGTATTCCTTTACGGTCAAATCCTTCTCCATGGCAGAAATTTTAAAGGGACAGGTTCTGCGGGAAATGGAAGAGGGTCCGCAATCGAAAGACATCCCGGTACGGGCATGCCGGTCCTTTATACTTTTTTCGGATGATGAAACGAATCGCTCTGATTCCCCTGATGGTAATCGGGCTCAACGGATGCTTCTTCGGAATGCTCCACAGACCCGGAACGCTGGGGAAGGGCAACTGGGATGCCTCCATATACGGCGCTTTCCAGTTCCTGCCCAATCCAGACATCCGGCAGGAGATTCAGGATGCCGGCTATATAACCACCTCCAGCATGGGCATGGATTTGATGGTGGGGGCAACGGACAGGATAGATGTGGGATTTCATGCGGCAACGGATGGAATAGGGCCATTCGCCAGATTCGCTGCACTGCGATTCTACCACGGAAGCATAAGGAACGAATTGACCATCAGCCCCTATCTCCTGTACGAGCCTTTCGTCAGTCAGTCCGTCGCCGCACGGGTGGACCTGACATACTCATGGAAACTGAATCCGTACTTCGAGCCCTATGTCCTGTATCAGGGATACTACAACCCCTACTTCGACAGATACTTCGAGAACGAAGTGGGGGCCAGCCCTATAGGAAACGTGGGAGGAGGATACCACCACTTCTACGGGGGTGGTGCCGCCCTGAATCTATACTTCGACAGGGCTTCCCTGCGTAGGAATCAGCCGGACCTGACCATAAACATGGAATTGCTTCTCACAACCGTGCTCCTTCCCGATAACAGGGTGGTTCCGGTATTCCACTTCGGATTCGGGGTCAGCGGCAGACAGGCCCTCAGGCTCCTCTTCGCTCCACCGGGCTCCTCATCGAGAGGGGGTCTCATATTCAACCTCATAGGGCTGCTGGTGGGTCTGGGGCATTCCAGTTATGCGCCACCTCCACCGGACAACACGGAAACCGGAACAGCCCCCTCCCCTTCGAGTACCCGGCAGGACACGACGAAGAGCGACACAACGAAGGTGGACAGCAACAGGAATCTGAAGAAGTGAAAGGCCGGGGGCATCATGCCCCCGAAAATGCATCCAGGAATATCCGTGCGGATTCGTCATCGTAGAGGCAGACCCTTATCTCCCGGAGGGTGGAATCGGGATGCCCCTTCACCCACTCCTCGATTGCGGAGAAGATGATGCGGGCCGCCCTGTCCTTCGGAAACCCGTATATGCCTGTGCTGATGGCGGGAAACGTAATGGAGCGCAGACCGTATCCATTGGCTATCTCCAGAGGCGATATGACAGCCCTCCTGAGTTTTTCATCCTCTTCATTCCTTCCTCCCTTCCAGACGGGACCCACAGTGTGGATGACCACCTTTGCCTTCAGATTCCCTCCGGTGGTGACGGCGGCGAAACCCGTCGGAACCTTCCCCAGTCTCCGGACTATGCGGTCGCTCTCCTCCTGAATCACCTTCCCTCCTCTGCGAACTATAGCATAGGCCACTCCACCACCGTGCTTCAGGTATTCGTTGGCCGCATTGACTATTGCATCCACCTCCTCCAGGGTGATATCGCCCTGACACACCTTCAGCAGAACCCCCTTCCCCACTTCCTTCTGCGCCATTGTCCTGTTCATGATTCCCCTCCCTTTCCTCTCAGGGACTCTATTTCCCTGACCACTTCCGGATTAACCAGTGCAGAGAGGTCTCCCGGCTCCTGTCCCTCATAGACCCTCCTTATAACCCTGCGCATTATCTTGGCATTGCGGGTCTTCGGCAGGTCCGATACGAAGTGCACATCCTTGAGAGCAAAAGCCTTGCCCATTCGATTCCTCACCATGTCCAGAAGTTCCCCCTTCAACTCATCCGAGGGCGTATGCCCCTCCTTCAGGACCACGAATGCAACGGGAACCTGCCCCTTTAACCTGTCCGATATTCCCACCACAGCCGATTCCCTGACGGCGGGATGCTCCACAAGGATGCTTTCGTACTCGGCAGGCCCCACCCTCTTACCTGCAATCTTTATGGTATCATCAGCCCTTCCCAGTATATACCAGAAGTCCTCCTCATCCCTGTATGCCAGGTCCCCGTGATACCATACGCCCGGGAATCTGCTCCAGTAGGTCTCGATGTACCGCTCATTCTCCTTCCAGAAGCCCCGCGTCATACCGGGATTCACATTCTTTATGACCAGATAACCTATCTCCCCCCTGACCGAATTACCCCCATCGTCGAAGACATCGGCATCCACTCCCGGGACAGCCGTATTGAAACTCATGGGCTTGAGGGGCCTTATGACCACGCATCCCAGGATGCCGCCGGAAATCTCCGTACCGCCGGAGTAATTGATGATTGGCGCTCTCCCCTTCCCCACCTTATGGAGGGTCCACCGCCACGGCTCGGGATTCCATGGCTCACCTGTGGAGCCTATTATCCTGAGGGTGGGCATCTCGTACCTATCCACCCATTCGTCCCCCTTCGCCATTATGGCCCTGACGAAAGTGGGAGAAAGTCCCAGGATGGTTATGCCGTGCCTTTCCACCATCTGCCACATCCTGTCAGGACCGGGGTAGTCCGGGGAACCATCGTAAATGAACATGGTGGCACCGTTTATCAGGCTTCCGAAGACCAGCCAGGGTCCCATCATCCATCCCATATCCGTAAGCCAGGTTATGACGTCGTCTTCTCTCACATCGAAGAGGTGGAACATGTCCTGAGCTGCCTTTACGGGAAAGCCCGCATGCACGTGAACGGCCCCCTTGGGGCGTCCCGTCGTCCCGGAGGTGTAGATTATCATGAGGGGAGTCTCGGAATCGAATACGGGAGGTTCCATCCGCGGGGATGCATCCTTCACCACATCATCGTAATAGTAATCCCTTCCCTCTTTCATGGGGATATCGAAGCCCTCCTTCCGCACCACCAGAACCCTCTCCACCGAAGGGACCTTCTCCAACGCCCTGTCCAGGGTCTCTTTCATCCTGACGGGCTTTCCCCTCCTTCTGAACCCGTCCGCGGTTATTACCGCCCTCGCTCCGGATATGCCCAGCCGAACCTCTATGGCCTCCGGACCGAATCCCGAAAAGAGGGGTACGGCTATCGCCCCTATTCTGGAAACCGCCAGAAGGGATATTACCACCTCCGGAATCATGGGCAGATAAATGCCCACCCTGTCCCCCTCTCCTATCCCCATACGAAGAAGGGCGCTGGACAGACGGTTAACCTCCGAAAGCAATTCCCCATAAGAGAATCTGCGGATGGTGCCATTCTCTCCCTCGTAGATGAGGGCAGTCCTGTCCGGATTCCTGTAATCCAGGGCCACCTTCGTTATGTTGAGTTTTCCACCCACGAACCATCGGGGCCACTCCTTTCCCCGGGACAGGTCGAGGACCTTCTCCGGCTCCCTGTCCCACCGGAATCCCATATCCCTGAGGGTCATCCTCCAGAACCACTCTGGCTCCTCGCTGGAGCGCTTCAGAAACTCCTCGTAAGTAAGCCCCTCCCTCCGAAGTATCCGGTACAGATTACTCCTCTCCACGATTTCGGGGGAGGGGGTCCACTCCACGGAAAAATCGAATTCCTTCATGTTAACCCTCCTCTTTCAGAGTAAATTTTAGGGCAGTGAGTCGATACAGAGGATTCCACCGGAACAGATGCAGAGGACCATCCGCACCGGACACCTTAAATAGATTTTTGAAATTAAGTATAAAGGTGAGGAAAACTGAACGTGTGGCATTCGGATGGAACTCCATTATGCTCCTTTAAACTTTTGCCCACAACCATGAGGAAGAACATTTTCGTAGGAGCACACGCCACGCGGGAGAGGAAGGCGTTCTATGACTTTTTGAAGGAGCATTTTCCGGATAAACTGGACTTCATCAGCCACAAGATAATGGATATGACCTTCAACGACGACCAGAACAGACGGACTTCCAAGATACTGCAGGAGATGTTCGTGGAGATATACGAGTACTTCATAAAGGGAAACCCTAAGCTGGAGGAGGAACTGGTTAATAGACTCAGGATAAGGTACGACAAGAGCATGAAACCGGGAGATATCCTGAGCGAGATAGCCGACAACATAAAGTACAGGCACTGAGCATGAGGGACAGACTGTACGATATCGCCCATCAGGTGCTCAGGCTCAGCGACGCGGATGGAACGGAGGTCCTGGTTCAATTCACGGACGACCTGCTGAGCCGGTACGCCAACTCCTTCATCACCCAGAATTCCAGGGAGAAGTTCTTCAACATATCCGTGAGATTGAGGTATGGGAATCGGGCGGGGATTGCCTCCACCGATAGACTGGACAGGGAGAGCCTCGCCCGTCTGGTAAAATCCGCAAAAGAAGTGGCACTGAATTCCCCCGAAGACCCCGACCTGCCGCCGGTTCCCGGTCCCGCAGAAGTGCCCTCATATCCCCCCTCCTTCGACGAAAGCCTGATGGAACCGGACCCCGACAGAGCCGCCCGCATAATCGGCGAGGTTATAAAGAGGGGACATCCATTCAGGGCATTCGGGAACCTATCTCAGGGACACGTGCACTACCTGCTCCTCACATCGGAAGGATTCGAGGGATACAACAGAACCAGCAGGGTCAGCATCTCCATCAATTACATGGACGACACATTCACCCGGAGCGGATGGGCACAGGGAGTCTCCTACAGGTTCTCCGACATCGAGGAGAGTTTCATGAATCTGGCGGATAAATCCCACGAAAAAGCCCTTCTGAACAGGGACCCGGTGGATTTGAAACCCGGAAAATACACCGTCATAGTGGAGAACATCGGTCTGGATGAGATTCTTATGATGATGGGCTGGCTGGGGCTGTCCGGCAAGGCGTACTACGAGGGAACCAGCTTTCTGAGGGGCAAACTGGGGGAAAAGGTCTTTTCCGAAAAACTGACCATACTGGATGACCCATCCGACCCCTATCTGTTCACCATGCCCTTTGACTTCGAGGGGGTGGCCAAGAACCCCATACCCCTTATAGAAAAAGGGGTCTTCAAAACCCCCGCTTTAGACAGAAGGTACGCCCGCAAACTCGGTATGGAGAGCACGGGGCATGCCACATTTCCCTTCTATCCCATGCCCTTCCCGCTGCACATGAAGGTGATGGAGGGCGACAGGACACTGGAGGAGATGATAGAGGAAACCGATTACGGGCTTCTGATAACCCGATTCTGGTACGTCAACACCGTGGACCCATCCTCCTTCACCCTCACTGGATTGACCAGGGACGGGACATTCCTCATAGAGAATGGCCGCATAACCAGGGCTGTTAAGAATATGAGGTTCACCCAGAACTTCCTGGAAGCATTCAACAACATCGAAGCACTGGAAAACAAAAGCACACCTGTAAGCGAGCCCAACTACTATCACTTCTTCCCATCCGCCATCAGGACACCTTCCATGAAGATAAGGGATTTCACCTTTACCAGCACGAGCGAGTTCTGATGAGGGAAGACCAGTTTCTGAGCGAATTGCAGAAGTACTTCAAGGAAAGCCCCAGGGTGGTGAGAGGGCCGGGGGACGACTGCGGGGTCGTGAAGTCAGTTCCCGGAAAGGACATCCTGCTGACGACGGAGAGTTTCATAGAGGGAAAACACTTCACCCACGATTTGCTCTCCCTCAGGGAAATCGGATATAAGGCTGGAGCCGCCGCCCTCTCCGATATCGCTGCCATGGGTGGCAAACCGGTGGTGGCCCTCGTAAACCTCAACATTCCGGAGAAATACATAGCGAGGGCATCCGAGATATACGATGGCCTCACCGAGGTCTTTTCGAGATTCTGCACCACCATAGTGGGCGGCAACACGGAGAAGACGGATTATCTCGCCCTCCACATAACCATAATGGGGGAAGTAACCAGGGAGAGGGCCATATACAGGGACGGTGTAAAGCCGGGGGATATACTGGTCATCACAGGGGACCTGGGAAGACCCCACGGTTTCCTGACAGCCTACTACAAGGGTCTAACGAAGGGATACAAGTGGTGGGTGAACGACATGAGGGACAAATTCGCCCGCCCCACTCCCCGCATAGAGGAGATGGATAAAATCCTCAAGGAGGTGGAGGTCCACGCCGCCATAGACATATCCGATGGTCTGGGAGTGGACAGTTTCAGGATGGCAAAGGCCTCAGGAGTGGAAATGCTCTTCTATGCAGACAGACTCCCCATAAACGAATCCGTGAAGCACCTGGCATCCAAACTGGAAATCAAGGACTGGTTCATCGCTGTGGAGAGCGGGGAGGAGTACGAGTTGCTCCTGGCTCTGCCTCCGGAGGCAGCCGAAAAGATAGAGGAACTGAAGCTTCCCGTGAAAATCATCGGGGAGGCACGGGAGGACAAGCCCGGCTCCTACATAATCGTGGATGACATGAAAATCGACCTCTCTAAAAGGGGATGGGACGCCCTCAGATAAGGGTCGTTCATCCTTCTCCTTTCACAACCACATGGGCAGCATTGGTGTCGGGGTCGTATTCGAATTTTTCCACCGTGTACGGAAATCCACCGGCGAAAGTGGAGAGGACATCCGAATAGTTGAACTTCTCCCCCTTCATGATTCCATCCAGCATCCTGTCCACCAGGAATCTGATTGCGATTCCCGCTCCCTCCACGAAGGGGGATACGGGCTCCGGCTCCTCCACCTGAAGTTGATAGTTGAGCTCGTAGAAGTTGAATACCCTGTATTCCAGTTCCTTTCCGGAAGCCCCCACCAGCTCCCACCTGCCCATACCGGCCAGATTGATAAGGAAGAAAACTGCTTCGAAGGGATTGCTGGCTCTCGGATAGATGACTTTGGAGAATATGGGGGTGCCTGCAAAGGAGCCGAAGGTGGAAACTATGCATATTATGGCGGCGAGGGTGTATAGATGCTTGAGGGTTTCCAGGTTGTCCGATTTGCGGGCCTCCTTGAGGGCTTCGTGGAAAACTATGGAGTAGTAGTTGGCCATCATATAGGAGATATGCAGACGGGGAAATTCGTTGTATATGCTCGGGTAGAAGAGCAATCCATTCCTGGGCTTGGGCATCAACTTATCCAGATTCATCAGGAAGGGCCTGAGGTCATCGGATGGCAGGTTGAAGATTTTGAAGGAATTACCCGGACTCACGATATGGGGTCCATCATCCTTCGAGACCCCTATATGGAATTTACACCTGTCGTGCCCCATCGAGGCACATTCCTCCTCCACGCTCTTTATCTTACCATCCCCGGAACTCAGGACAGCATTCAGGAATGCGCTTATGTACCCTTCCGTGTACTCGCACACGGGAAATCTGGACGGGAGGGTGCTCAGTATCTTATGGGTCAGGGCAAAGACCGAGTGCTCCACAGTGGCCTCAGTTCTGCCCCCCACCATGTTGAGATTCAACTGGCCATATCCCAGGACCTCGAACAGTTTGATTCCCGAGCGGGTCAGTTCCTTCCTGTCCACTTCCTGCACCTGCTTCAGGTGGTTGAAGAAGTTGGTCCAGACCGCGCGGGAGGCCTCCGACAGTATGCTCCTGTCCTTCAGTAAAGTCCTGGATGCATCGTTGAAGTAGTGGTTGTAGGGACCGCAGTGGATGACGAGATATTCGCCGTACGTGTAATGTATCCCGGCCGAAGGATCCACATTGACCACTATATCCGTGGGCAGATGCAGTTTTATCATATTTCACCTCCGGACTCCAGGGGATAGTTGTGCAGGATGAAGTCCCTCAATCTCATGAGTTCCTCCTCGTTGCAGGAATCCACCTGCATGGGGTCCACACCGGTGATGGTCCTGATCTTGGCAAACTCCACGGGCCAGGAGATGTATCTGGACCTGAGCATTGCTATCAGCCTCTTCACCTCCACGCAGAGGTCCACCCTCTCCTTCTTGGAACTCCTGGCCGCCATCTTCCTGAGGAAAGCAGTTACATCCGTGATTCCGGAACCGGGGGGCAGAACGTGCGGTGCATCGGGAACCGGTGGCTTTCCAACGAAGAGGATTCGGGAAGCATATCTGGAGAGGACATCTCCGGGAGGCAACCTGTCCACCGCATCCACATTAATCACCACCCAGTCCATACCCTCGAAGTCCACGATGGAAAGGTCGTCGAAGAAGGTGATGAAAGGCTTCCTCCATACCACATACAGTTCGCTGTTGATGGACTGGTCATATTGGAATCCGGAGAAGAGGAAGAAGAAACCCTCTATGTTGTCCTCGATTTCGGCGTGAATCAGGAAAGTGGGTATGTTAAGCGTTATGGAGCCGAGAACGAAGTTCTTTCTGGTAATGAAGTACTCCCCGCTGAACTCCAGCGCCCAGACCCTGAAATGGGGGCACTTATAATCCACATCCAGTTTTTCTTCCCTCTCTATCCGACCATCGCGCACAATTACGAGTCTTCCATCGCTCGATGCGAGGGCGAAGGAGCCCTTCCGGGATGCGAAATTCATTACGAAAGCATCCCACGCACTCCGCTCTATGCTCAATCCGCTCACCACCCTGTGGAATGTACTGTGAACAATCCTTCCGTAATCCTCGACGGGTTTCTCCACCTTCACATCGGCGAGGCGGAATACTGCAAGGACATCTTCAACGGGCAGGTCTATGATTTTCACTGAGGGCTCCATGGTCTCGCTGTACTCTATATCGCGAACCTTCGATGAGAGGAATAGACGCAGGGCGGTGTACCCCACTATGTGATTCCCCTTATAATAGGCATTGGCCCAGATTATCCTCCCGTCCCGAAGACCCACATCGAACTGAAAGTTATCATCCCTTGCGAACAAACCTGTGGGAACATCGGTCATGGCCCGCTGCTTCAGGGCATCTATCACGTGGGGATTGACGTAATCCTCCTCCATGATTCCATCGAGTCTGTAAACATGCGTGGGTTTCATCTTCTTGATCTTCATCAACTCCGACACCCCCACCCCCATGGAAGTGTCAGCGTATATTACCCTGCCATCCCTCTGGATAACCAGAGCATTATCCCTGTTCACACTATCCACGAGGAGAAATATACCATCATCCTTCGAATGTTTCTCTTTCCTTACTTCCTCCATTAAGCCTCTAACCTCCATAACCCTGTTCCTCCATTAATAATTTCCGGTATTCCCGATAGGGAAAGTTTAAGGGACAGGCATCGTGGAGTTCATACGAGCTCGAAATCCGGGCAGAGTTCATTACTCTATCCTTTTGTGGCATCGACATTACCGGCACATGCCCAAAGTATGCAACCCATTCGCATCCTATATGGACACTGGAACATTTTACATCATTTATTCACCATGTCAATCCCCCTCCGCCAGCGGGCGTTTAATAATCACTGAACTCTCCCCCTTCGCCATTATACTTTTCAAAGTATGTCTGGACAACCACTGCTTATTTTCGCAGCCAAGGCGGTCGGGATTCTGGCCGTCGTTTTAACCGCAGCCACCTACGCCACATGGGCGGAGAGAAGGGTGGCGGCGTGGATTCAGGACCGAATAGGACCCAATAAGACGGGGCCCTTCGGCCTGTTACAGCCCATTGCAGACGTACTGAAGCTATTCTTCAAGGAAGAGATAGTTCCGGCACCGGTTGACCCCGTGCTCCACTTCATCACTCCTGGAATCATCATGGTGGGGGTAATAGCTGCCACGGCTCTCATACCGTTTGCGGAGAATCTGACCCTTGCTGACCCGCCGGTGGGCGTTCTCCTGCTCCTGGGCATATCGGCGCTCTCCGGATACTCGGTGATACTGGCGGGAATGGCATCCAGAACCAAGTACTCCCTGTTCGGAAGTCTGAGAGCAGCCGCTCAGGTGATTTCCTACGAGATACCCATGGCCCTGGCCATTGCATCGGTGGTCCTCATGGCGGGAAGTCTGTCTCTGGTGGATATAGTGAAGGCACAGTCCCACCTTCCCTTTGCCATTACGCAGCCCGTTGCATTCATCATATACCTGATAGCCGTATTTGCCGAAACCAACAGGGCTCCCTTCGACTTACCGGAAGCAGAATCCGAACTGGTGGGCGGATACCACACCGAATACTCCTCCATGAGATTCGCATGGTTCTTCGCCGGAGAATATGCCCACGTGGTGATAGCATCTGCCCTCATAACCACCTTCTTCTTGGGCGGATGGTACGGACCGGGTCCGGACGGGGTGTGGTGGTTCGCCATAAAGACCCTCTTCTTCGTTTACTTCTTCCTGTGGGTCAGGTGGACATATCCAAGAACCCGCTACGACCAGCTCATGAAGTTCGCATGGAAGGTCCTGATTCCTCTGGGACTGCTAAACATTCTCATCACTGCACTGATTAAAATTTGGGGGTGAGCCATGAAGGGAATCTTTGCCCTGTTTAAGGGCCTATGGATTACGCTGAAACACAACGTAAAGAATGTGGCCCACAACACGTTTACCGTCCAGTATCCCGATGAAAAGAGGGATTTACCTCCCAGAGCCCGATGGGCCCTGAGGCTCCAGAGGCACGAGGATGGTCTGGAGAGGTGTATTGCATGCCAGCTCTGTGCGGCTATATGCCCCTCCGAAGCCATCTACATAGAAGGTGGTGAGAATCCTCTGGACAATCCCGTCAGCAAGGGGGAGAGGTATGCGGCGGTGTGGATGTGGGATGCTGCCAGGTGCATCTACTGTGGATTCTGCGTCGAAGCCTGTCCCGATGAGGTGATAGTCATGTCGGATGTTTACGAACTGGCAACCGACAGCAGGGAGAAGCTCATCTGGGACAAGGACAGGCTCTTCGTTCCTCCGGGAGTCCAGCCAAGGCAGGCATGGCTGGGATATTACCGCAGGGCGGAGGATCTGGATGGAAAGCCTCTGGAGTTCCCCGCCCGTCTGCACGAGAAGGAGATGGAGTACGCCAGAGCAAAGGAGGAGCCGAAGAAGTTCGAGGAAAAGAAAGAATTCATGTTTCTGGAAGGTGAGTACGAGGAATTGATTAAAAAGGAGAACAGGACATGACTTTAACGGCGGTAATATTTACCATATTCGCCCTTCTGGGCCTCTGGGGGGCACTGGTGGTCCTGTTTGCAAAGAGGCCGGTGTATAACGCGCTGGGGCTCCTGCTGAACTTCGTGTCCCTGGCGGCCATGTACATCATGCTCAATGCCCCCTTCCTCGGAGTGATACAGATTATCGTATATTCCGGCGCAATCGTGGTATTCTTCCTGTTCGTCATCATGATACTGAACCTCAGGGACCCGCTCACGGATATGGACCTCTCCTTCAAAGGTCTGGCAGCCTTCATAATGATGATAGCCACCCTCTCCCTGCTGGGGGTGTACCTGTACGTGATAAAACTGCCCTCCTGGAAACTGGGTCCCGAAGGCTCCCCTGCGCGTCTGGGTGAACTGCTTCTGACCGATTATCTCATCCCCTTCGAACTGGCATCCCTTCTCCTGCTGGTGGCAATAGTGATAGCGGTGGTCATCGGTAAAAAAGGAGAGGAGCAATGAATTACACTTACTGGATTCTGATGCTGGCCCTGCTTTACTTTTCCATCGGGGCCCTGGTGGTGCTGTTCAGACGTAATGCTTTGATAATGCTCATGGGACTGGAATTGATGCTCAACTCCGCCAACTTCGCACTGATTACGGTGGGAAATGTGGTGGATTCCCTGGAAGGACAGGTGTTCGCACTGGTCATTCTGGCCATCGCAGCCGCTGAAGTGGCTCTGGGTCTGGCCATCGTCATCAACCTGTACCGCCTCAGGGGAAGTGCAAACATAGACGAATTTAACAGCCTCAAATCCGATTAAAGGAGGAAAAGTGATGGATGCACTGGTGATTTTAACCCTCTTCGTTCCCTTCGTCGGGTTCTTAATAAACGGTATCTTCAACAGATACATCGGTAAAAAGGCCCACTGGATAGCCGTTCCCGCTCTGGGTATCTCCGCCCTGGGCGGCATAGCCATACTGTGGCAGGTGATAAGCAGCGGTCAGGTGTTCGAGAATGTCTTCTGGACCTGGATAATAGCCGATAAACTGCACGTTCCATTCGGCTACTACATCGACAACCTGTCCGCCATAATGGTCTTCGTGGTCACATTCGTCTCCTTCTGGATTCACCTGTACTCCGTGGGATACATGGCGGAAGACAGGTCCTATGCCCGCTACTTCGCATACCTGAACTTCTTCGTATTCGCAATGCTCCTGCTGGTCATGGCCAACAACTACGTGCTCATGTTCGTCGGATGGGAAGGCGTGGGTCTGGCCTCCTACCTGCTCATAGGATTCTGGTTCCACAAGAAGAGCGCATCGGACGCAGCCAACAAGGCATTTATCGTCAACAGGATAGGTGATGCCGGATTCCTGCTGGGAATCTTTACCCTCTTCGCCATATTCGGAACCCTCAACTACACAGACATATTCGGTGCAGACCTGTCCGTCAACAAAGGTCTCCTCGGCCTCGCCCTCATATTCCTCTTCATAGGTGCCACCGGTAAATCCGCCCAGTTCCCCCTGTACGTGTGGTTGCCCGATGCGATGGAGGGTCCCACCCCCGTATCTGCCCTGATACACGCTGCCACCATGGTCACCGCGGGTGTCTATATGGTGGCGAGGAGCGCACCCCTGTACGTTCAGGTGCCGGAAGTGGGCTACATAGTGGCCCTGACGGGTGCATTCACCGCCGTATTCGCAGCCACCATGGCCCTGGTGAACAACGACATCAAGAGGATTATCGCTTACTCCACCATTTCCCAGATAGGTTATATGATGGTGGGAGTGGGTCTGGGTGCTTACTGGACCGGTATATTCCACCTTTACACCCATGCCTTCTTCAAGGCCCTCCTGTTCCTGGGAGCCGGCTCCGTCATGCACGCCATGCACGATGTCCTGGATATAAACAGGATGGGGGGTCTCAAAAATAAACTGCCCCATACCTTCTGGACCTTCCTGATAGGCTCGCTGGCACTGGCGGGAATCTTCCCCTTCGCCGGATTCTGGTCCAAGGACTCCATCATCCATTACAGCGAGCTCTCCGGACACAGCGAGATATTCTACCTGACCCTCACAGGTGTCCTCCTTACCGCATTCTACACCTTCCGTCTGGTCTTCAGGGTCTTCTTCGGAGAACCCAGGGATAAGGAACTCTATGAAAAAGCCCACGAGGCCCCTCCCGTAATGCTCATCCCCATGTGGGTCCTGGCCTTCTTCGCCGTTGTGGCTGGATTCGTCTCCGGATGGTTCCAGCACTTCCTGGAAGCCCAGTTGCCCCATGCCCACTTCGAGCACGGTGAGGGAGGTCTGATACTCCCCATCATAACCAACGGACTGGCGCTGCTCGGTATCCTCATAGCCTACTTCATGTACGTGAAACCCGCGGTTCCTACCTCCATAGGGGAGAACCCCATCATTAAAGGCATCTACAAGATACTCTACTACCGCTGGGGCATCATAAGCGACTGGTATGAAATCGTCCTCATGGGATGGCTCAGGTCCCTCGCTGCAGGGGTTTACAGATTCTTCGAAGACCTGTTCATAGACGGAACGGTGGAGGGCTCCGCCGGACTCACAGCCGCAACCGGAAACCTCGTCCGCAAACTGCAGGATGGAAAATACAGCACTTATGCCCTTTTGATGACAGCAGGGTTCATTTTGATACTTTACCTGCTGGTTCTATAAAGGAGGAGAGCAATGAATGGGATTTTGAGCCTTTTGATATGGGTGCCAGTAATAGGGGCTTTGCTCCTCTTAATCCTTCCAAAGGACAGGAAATTCGTCCTGGGGTACTCCCTCGTGGTCCTGGGAATGGAGTTTCTCCTGTCTCTGATAGCCCTGGGCAGTTTCGACCTGTCCAGAGCCGGCGATTTTCAGTTCATGGAGAAGTACGCATGGATTCCATCCTTCGGAATAAACTACGTACTGGGAGTCGATGGTCTCTCCCTTCTCATGGTGGTTCTGACCACCCTCATAGCCCTCATAGCCTTCGCCGCTTCCATAAAACTCATTCAGGATAACGAAAAACTCTTCGCCTTCTTCTTCCTGATACTCACCGGTGCCATAGTGGGAGTCTTCTCATCCCTCAACCTCTTCCTCTTCTTCGTATTCTACGAGATGACCCTTATACCCGCCTACTTCCTCATCGGCGTATTCGGAGACGAGAACAGGTACCGCAGTGTCTTCAAGTTCTTCATCTACACCATGCTCAGCGGAATATTCATGGGCGTGGCCATCATCTACCTGTACCTCCAGACGGGCACATTCGACTACATGGCCGTACGCGAAAGCACTGCCCTGCTGGAATTCCCCGTTCAGGTGTGGCTATTCCTGGCATTTGCGCTGGCCTTCGCTGTAAAATCTCCTCTCTTTCCCTTCCACTCCTGGCTCCCCGACACCTACGTGAGCGCCCCCATATCCGTCACCGTGATGCTCTCCGCCCTGATGGCCAAGATGGGAACCTATGGATTCATCCGTTTCGCCATACCCCTCTTCCCGCAGGGAGCAGCCCAGATGGCGGACGTGATAGCAGTCCTCGCCATAATAGGCATCATATACGGTGGATTCATGGCAGCAGTCCAGACGGATCTCAAGAGGCTCCTCGCATACTCCTCTTTCGCCCACATGGGCTTCATCATACTGGGAATATTCGCCTTCAACGTTTACGGGCTTCAGGGAGCCAGCATACAGATGATTAACCACGCCCTCACCACGGGTGTACTGTTCATACTCCTCGGATTCCTGTACGTGAGATACAGGACCACGAGCCTGGCAGATATAGGGGGCCTTGCCAGAGTCATTCCCCTCATGATGGTGATATTCGCCATATTTATGCTGGCCTCCATAGGATTGCCCGGCCTCAACGGATTCATCGGTGAATTCCTGGCCCTTCTGGGGGCATACAATGCCAACCCCTGGTGGGCTTACATAGGTGTAATCGGCGTAATCGTCGCCGCATATTACATGCTCCCCGCCTATCAGAAACTGGCCTTCCTCAACTCCTCGGATAAACTCAAAACGAAGGACATGAGTCTGTACGAATTTCTAACCATACTCGTGCCCCTCATACTGGTATTTGCCATCGGTGTGTATCCAAAGATGGTTCTCCAGTACACCGAGCCCACTTCCGCCTCCGTCGTGGAAATCGTGAATCTCCGTGAGAATATACAGCCGGGTGTAATAGAGGAGGAACTCCAGGAGATTCAGGAGATGGAGGCACAGGAAGAGGAAACAATTGAACAAGGAGAAGAGCAATGATTCAGTACTTTTTGCCTGAAATCACCATTCTTGCAGGTATTTTAGTCGTTCTGATTCTGGAAATCGTGCTGGGCAGAAGGGGATTCATCGCCACCATAGTCTCCCTGCTCTTCCTGCTCCTGGCAGGATTCTTCGCCCTGAGGGACCTCAACCTCATAAGCCCCGATTATTACAAGGGCCTGGGCGCATTCATAAACGAGCATCAGAACCTCATCTACATCATAAAGAGTATCCGACTCGGAGTGGTGGAGAGATTCCTGGACGTGATAATGATTGTGGGTACCATATACTTCGTCCTCCTCTCCTTCGACTACTTCAGGAAGAGGGCAAGCGGAGATTACCAGTTCCTGACCCTTTCCGCCCTTCTTGGAGGGATGCTCCTTATCAAATCCAACAACTGGCCCACCCTCCTCCTCTCCCTGGAAATCCTGTCTTTCTCCCTATACGCACTGGTGGCATTCAGAAAGGACCTCTTCAGTTATGAGGCCGCCGGCAAGTACTTCTTCCTGGGAGCCCTTTCCACCGCATTTCTGACCATGGGCATAGCATTTCTGTATTTAGCCTACGGAACCATAGACTTCGGCACCACATTCCAGAGGATATACTCCCTCGCATACGGAGGATTCCCCAGAGAGGTCATAATCCTCTCCTCCATTGCCCTGGCTTTCCTTATAGTGGGCTTTGGATTCAAACTGTCCGCCGTTCCCTTCCACTTCTGGACCCCCGACGTGTTCGAGGGAGCACCCACCCCCACGGCAGGTTTCATATCCACGGTATCCAAAACCGCCGCAATCGGTCTGGTATTCGCCATCTTCCAGGGCCTCCTGGTCAACTACCCCGCCCTGTGGAAGAGCCTCATACTGTGGCTCTCCGTCATCACCATGCTGGTGGGTAATATAGCCGCCCTGAGGGAGAACAGCGTCAAAAAGCTCCTGGCCTTCTCCACGATTGCCAATGCCGGATACGTCCTCGCTGTGGTATATGCGGGCGGTCTGGAAGCGGTCAAGGCCGCCATCGTATTCATGCTCATCTACACCATCACCACCTTCGGAGCCTTCGCAGTGCTGCAGATAACGAGCGAGGATAACACCCATATAGAGAATCTGAAGGGACTCTTCTGGAGAAAACCCGACCTGGCATTCGCCCTGGCAGGTCTCATGGTCTCCCTCGCAGGAATTCCACCCTTTGCGGGCTTCTTCGCCAAGTTCTTCCTGGCATTCTCCATGGTGCAGATGCATCATCCCCTCCTGGCCGCGTGGCTCTTCTTCAACGGAGCCATTTCCGCCTTCTACTATCTGCGGGTTGTCTATTACGCATTCCAGAGGGATGAGGCTGAAAAGGAACTGCCCTCCAGCAGGATACCCTATGCAGTTGCCGTGGTGAGCGCGGTTCTCGTGCTTCTTATGGGTCTCTTCCCCGACGCCTACACTTCCTTCGTGGATAAGGTTTTCGCGGCCTTCTTTGGACTCTAATTCCCGCCCCTGCGGGCGGGTTCTTCCCATCATGAGGAAGCTCATCCTTCCCGTCCTCCTGACAGCCTGCTCGGGAGTACAGCAGACACAACCCGAACTCCCTTCACAATCGAAAGCCATTGCCGTAATAATGCAGGAGAGCAAACAGATTCATCTGATGGACCCTCAGACCGGGGCGGTGTGGGGAAGTCTCCCCACCGGACAGGGAGATATACCCAATCACCTGATTCAGAAGGGGGATACCCTGCTGGTTATCAACTCCGGAGGTTTCACCGGCTCACCATCCATAACCCTGATAAGCCTGCGGGAGGAGCGGATAATGGAAGAGATTCCCCTCCCCTCCTGGAGCAATCCCCTCCAGGGCATCCTAAGGGACTCCCTGCTGGTGATGAGCGACTTCGGTAGAGCCTACAGCGAGCACCTCACCATCCTGAACATAAGAACGGGAGAGGTTGACACCATTCCCCTGGCTCCGAGGCCCATAAACATCATGGAAGGCACGATAGCAACAGCCAACGGGATGGATGAGAATTACGATTACCCTTACCCATCCAGAGTTTTCCTCCTGGACGGGAATCTGCACAAGGTGGACAGCGCCATTCTTCAGAGCGGTATGGGGGGACTGGACAGGACGGGGGATTACGTGATGGTGGTCTCGTCGGGAGTGCCCGGGCAGACAGGAAGCATCCTGTACAGACTAACATTTCCCTCTCTGGAAAAGGTGGACAGCCTCCCCATAGACGACAACATTTACTCCATAGCCTTTTCCGACGATGGTGTGGGCCTTCTGGGCGATTTCTTCGGAAAACTATACATCGTGGACACGGGCATGAGGATTTTAGACACCATGCGGGTGGGAAGCACCCTCAACTGCATAACGGAAGAGGATGGTACCTTCTACGTGAGCATAAACGGATATTCGGGCTCGGGTCCCAATTATCTCCTCATGGTGAAGGGAAACACCGTTGACAGCATCCAGATTTCCCCATCGGATGAGGGGATATACTGCGCATTTTCCCTGAGCATTCCATAGGAAAGGGCAATCCATAGTCCTTTAAAGTTTTCAAACCCATGCTCGTATTCGAGCGCCTGATGGTGAGTCTCTTCGTCATGTCCCTCCCCATCTCCTTCTCTGCCAGTTATGTTCCCATGAGCATACTCTTCCTCTACTACCTCATCCTGTGGGTGGCGGGTATAATCCGGTACAGGTTCCCCATCGACTACCTCCTGCTCGTCCTCCTGTACATCTGGAGGGGAATCACCATGTGGGTAAACGGGCTCAAACTGACGAAATTGAAGGAACTGTTCGACAAATCCGGATACATCATCTTCTCCAACGCTCCAGCGGACATCAACTCCCTGCGCCTGTATCTCCATTCGCTGGGAATAGTCATAAGTCTTATTGCTCTGCTGGGAATAGCGGACAGATTCTCGGAAAGAATAGGCCGGAAGGAGTACATCATAAGGTGCGACGGATACTGCTCCTTCCAGATACTGAAGCGGACGAAGGTTCACATATACAACTACGACCCCAGACCCACCTTCGCCCACCTGCGGAAGGAGGGAGCGGAAGTGGATTCTCTCCTGCCCAATCCGGGTTATCCGGCCTATCTCAAACTGGACCAGGGGAATTACGAATTGACCGGAGAGGAGACCTTCTTCGTACACCTGAGGGATTCATCTGCTTTCATGTACAGGGGCGAAATGGAAGTCCGAACATACGACATAACATGGGACAGGTCGGGGAAATTCAGGGGCTTCTTTTCCCACAAACTGGTTGCAGCGGGATTCTATTCCATAATGAGCATCCTGTTCCTCTCTGCCACCTACTTCTTCAGGAGGGAATTCGCCCTGTATGCGTTTTTCGCCCTCCTCTCCCTCCTCATGACCACATCGAGGGCTTACGTGCCATCGGCTTTCGCGGGAATCTTAATCCTGACCGGCATAAGGTTCAGGAAGAGATGGAAACTCCTGATGGGCACAATGGTCGTTTTTATCGCAATCACATTAGCCATAGTGACCATCTTCAACAATTCCATTGCATCGAGTATGGCCCTGAGGCTGAACTTCTGGAGAGCCGGACTGGAGATAGCAGAGAAGCATCTCGCATTCGGCGTGGGATACCACAACATATCCCCCTACATGATTCCATATCATCTGAAGGGAATAATAGACAACTATGCCCATGCCCACAGCACCTATATAACGGCCCTCGCAGAAACGGGAATCGTGGGAATGCTGCTGGTAATATTGATTCTTTTGTACTTCTCGGTGAAGTTCATCAGGATGGGGCTGGAGGGTGGAGAAGTGAGATTCCTGCCCCTCGCAACAGGCATTTCCTTCATCGTCATAGCCCTGGCGGGGATATTCGAAAACAACTTCGACTCCGCCGTCCTGAACCTCACGATGGGATTCCTTATGGGGCTGTCCGTGTCTAAGAGAGGAGTTTCTTCAAATCCCCCATCAACTTCGGAAGGGCAACGCTGAAGACCAGACCGGGCTTGGCCTTTTCGCTGTCTATCAGTGCCCCGAATAGATAACCGTTGCCCAGGTCCACTATTAGGACCATCCTGTTTTCTTCCGCAAAGATCGTGTAATACTCCATACGGGGGAAGGATGTATTCTCAAGGGACCTGTGAATCATATTGGTTATATGGCTGAAGATGCTGCACATATCCTGATTGGAGTTGATGCCGTATATGGAAAATCCATCCTTATCGAAGAGGTCGCATGCTATCAGACCGGGGCTCACATCCTCCGCAAACCTGTCCACCACCCTCTTTATCTCCTCGAGATTCATGACGAGAATTTTACAGTTATTTCCCGATTTCGGACCCCGTTAAACCATTACGCCACCAGGACTTTTTCCAGATGCTCTTTGATTTCGTGCACGAGGGAACTCACCACATAACCCATGGAGATATGGGATTCCTCGAAGATAAAGAAGAAGAAGTACTCATCGTTGATGGGAAGAAACAGGGAAAAGACCCTGTCCCTGTGCTTGGTCAGGAAGAAGTTGACGTTTTTCACATTCAACCTCTTCAGCTTATTCTTTATATCCATGTAAGCCATGGAAAATTCCTTCAGGGTTGAGGGATTGAGGTTATAACCCGTTATGAGATAGCCCTTTTTATCGAACACCCCATAACTCCACACCCCCCTGATGCCATCGAGCAACTCCTTCAAACGGCCCGAAATCTTCCTGGAAACACCATCGTACCTGATACCGGGGACCTTCAGGACCGCGGCCAGTTCGCTTTCGCTCATGACGGTGAACTCGTGCGTCAGGTCCCACCTGTAGGACTTGACTATATCATTGAGGAAATCCATAACATTCTTCACCCTCACAGCCTCCCCTGAAAAAGGGGAGTACGCGTACACCACCTCTCCATCGTACATGTAAAGTACGAGGACCTCATCACCGAACTTCTTCCGCTTTATCCTTAAAATGCCCGTCTCAGGCCGTTTCATGCTCTTCTCCCCCCTTTAAGAACTTGTAAAGGGCATCCACTATGGCGGATAGTGCCTTCTGACCGCCGCTCTCCAGCCCCACCATAACCCTTGCCCCGAAGGGCTGAATCAGGAGGTGGTCGCTCACCGGTGCCGTGAATATGTGCATTTTCGCTGAAATGATTCGGGCAAGTTTCTTTCCGGATTCGTCCATTTCGTAATACCCGATCAGGGGCTCGGGCATCCGTTTAATATAGACAAGTATATCCCCATCGAAGTTTACGGCCTTCCGGGTAATATCCAGTTCATTTTCATAAAATTCGACGCGGGTACTTGCCCCGGCAAACCAGAGCATGGATGACAACTCGTGGGCCAGATCCTTGAGTCCATCGTATCCTATGAATACCTTCTTCCTGTGGAAGACCCCTTCGTAGAGAGGATGGACATCCACCTCATTGCGTCCCTCCGACAGCTCCACATCCACGGTCTGATAACCCCTCGCCACTATCTTCAGGCTCTTCTCCGGAGAGAACACGCTTCCATCCGCAAAGATGGGATACGTGCGCTTTTCCCCTATGGCAAAGCCATCCCATGCCCCCCTGATGTGCGCATAGTACACCCTACCATCCGACAGGTGAATGGTCTCGGAGAACTTCCTGCCCTGAGTTTCTATCTCCACATCGTACCTGTCCGCCTCCACGGAGGCCACGAAGGTAATCCTTCCTCCAACAGTATAGAAGAGGGCCTCCTCTCCATTTACCCTCACCAGAACCTCCTGTCCATCCCCTATGGGCAGTCCGTAGATATCGTAAAAGTAAATGCTTATGAGATTGGGTACCTGCCTTATGCCCGGATACACATCCATCACATAGGTGCTGATTACATTGTTTATGGTCATCTCCATGGGCTCTGAGGGAATTCCGGCATAATTCCTCAGGACGACCCGCAGATTTCCACTTCCAGCGGTAAGATGGACGAGAGCCTTCCCCTCCCGCTTTTCCATAAGGAGTCTCCTGCCATTCATGTGGGCGGAACTGATGAGGCTGTCCCACGTGCCGGCCGTGTGAAGTTCTATAACATTCTCCCTGACCTCCACCCCCCTGATGGACGGGTATCCATAATTGAATAAATCCTTCAATCCCTGAAGGATACCCATCGCCTCCTTCTCGATTAAATCCGGACTGTGGTATTTCAGATAATAGGCCTCCGTCAGAATCGACAGGGGAAGATTGTTCCTCAGAACCGTATATGTGGCCGGATACGGGATTCTCGAAGGCAGTTCCAGTTCCTTCGAAAGGGAATCGGTCAGGAATTGGGCAAGGGATTGTGATGGGCACTCATCGCACCAGCGGTAATACACTTCCACCCGATTGGGTATATCGTCGTACGAAGCATTGTGATGGATGGAGATAAAGACCTCTCCCTCCACGGCCTCGGCGAATGCCACCCTGTCCCTGAGAGAAACGAACCTGTCGGTGTCCCGGGTCATGAATACGATGGCCCCCTCCTCCTCCAGGAATTTCTTCAAAAGGAGAGCCACCTCGAGATTTACATCCTTCTCCTTTATATTTCCATAAACCGCCCCTTCCGATTCTCCACCATGTCCGGGGTCCAGAACTATTCTTCTGCCCTCCAGCATTACTCGATTTCTTCCCTCTCTACAGGATACTCTTTGTAATCATCCTCTTTCAGGACGCTCGTTATGAACTCGTCTATCTCTTCCTTCTGGGCAAACGTGCCCATGAGTATCCTTCCGGTGTACCGGTCATCCTTAATCTCCCAGAACATGAAGAAATCGGGATACTTTTCCTTTAACTTCCTGTACGCGATTCCGTACCGACTGGGTTTTTTATAATTTTGCTCAATAAAAAAATGGTCAGGGGAGAGTTCAATCATATACAATTCTACGCCACTTTTCGTAAGTACCTTTTTGAGTTTGACGGTCTTTTCCTGGATAACTTTCATGGTCAAAAGTATAAACTATTGCAAACGCATATAAGTTGCATCTTACTCCTGAATTTCCCCTTCGAGCATCTCGATAAATTTCCCTATCGGAACTGCCCCAAGATCTCCCTCCTTCCTCTTCCTGACGGAAACTGTGCCTTCTTCCACTTCCCGCTTACCAACCACCACGGTGTAGGGAATCTTCTTCACCTCCGCATCCCTTATCTTGTATCCAACCCTCTCCTTCCTGTCGTCAAGATAAACCCTGAAGCCTCTGGATTTGAGTTCCTGCTCCACCTTCTTCGCATAGTCCATGAACTTATCCGAAACCGGGACTATGGCCACCTGAACGGGGGCGAGCCAGAGGGGGAAATCACCTGCATAATGCTCTATGAGTATCCCTATGAAGCGCTCCACCGAGCCGAATATGGCCCTGTGGATGATGACGGGGGTCTTCTCCTTCCCATCCCTGTCCACATACGTTAGACCGAATCGCTTTGGAAGATTGAAGTCCAGCTGTATGGTGG
>WGAQ01000016.1 GCA_015494735.1 Caldifarciminota bacterium
CGGGGGATGCAGGAGTAAAATGTAATACATGCAGATTCTTATAACCATAATTATGGGAGCCACATTCCTGGTCAATTCCCCGGTAGATGAATCCGATGCCTTTGCGGGCGATGGCATTTGTGCAACTATTCTGGGCGAATGTACTTTCAGGGCGGCGGTTCAGGAGGCCAATGCCCTTGCAGGTATGGATACAATCAGATTTTCAGTTTCTTCCGTGTTTCTTGACAGTACGGCTTATTCCACAGACTCCCTTTATATACTGGGGAGTGCATCTGTCGATACCCTTTACTGTGGATTTGTGGGTGAATGTCTGCATTCTTTCAGTTATCTTCAAATCAGAAGGATTTACATATCTTCTTCTGGAACGGGTATAGGCAATCAGGGTCATCTCATCGCGAGCAGTATATCGATAGAGGCGGATTCCTTCTCCATTTATTCTTCTTCCGGAAATCTCGAGGTCAGAAACTCCTATCTTCTATCCCGATACTGGAGGGGTGTGGTTTCATATAACGACACGTTTGTGGTCCTGAGAAATTCATATGTTCGGGCACTGGATAGGGCTTTCCTTTATTACTCTGATGGACTTCTCTCACCAGATTCTCTAATAAACGACACCCTGATTTCGGATACGGCCATGTGCCTCGATATTACTATGAATGGTAAGAATGCCTTCATACGAAGCAATGTACTAACATGTTCTAAAACTGGCATCGGCATATACGATGAATTGACCAATCCCGCCGTGATGGAGTCCGTATTCGTCGATTCCAATCGTCTTGTTATAACCGGTAGAGGCCAGGATGGGATATACATAAGCGGATGTTATTACTGCGATGTGGGGGCCAATCTGCTGGAAGGGACGGATTCCGCCGGTGCATTTATCTATCTGGTTGATTCCCGGCATTCAACCGTTCGATATAACTCCAATCTGAACGATGCTGGACGGTACAAGATGGTGGTTTTGCAGAATACCGATTCCAGTACTGTGAGGGGAAACAGATGGGTCTTCTCTGTCGTCAAGGATTCTACTGGAGGAATTGAACTTACTGGAGGGAGCGACTACAATCTGGTGGATTCCAATTATGTGGAAAATGTTCTGTGGGGTGGTATTTCAGTTCTGGACAGCAGCTCCCACAACACATTTTACCTGGATTCCATCATAAACACATCCGGGATTCATCTGAGACCTCACTGGAGAGGCAGGTATTCCTTTCCCTTTTATATCGATACCACATACTCCGGCAGTGTGGGTGTTGGAAATCGATTCCTCAAAGTGTATTCGTATGGAAGATTTGTTGCCATGACGGTTTCCGGTATGGATACCACCGTGGTGGATTCTTCTGTTCTCGAAACTGCTGACCTGTGGGGAAGGGCTATCGTAAATGCAGGCTCGAGGCTCCTGGTCCTCAACAGCCTCCTTAAGGGGGCATCCACTCTAACCGATACGGGAGGTTATGGCATTTCGCTGGAATATTATTATGGAGCCCATGCGGTGGCTTCCGAGTATCTGGATGATGTGCTTCCTGAGATTTCCGTGGAGAATACGGAGTTTCAGGATTTCGCCTATGCGTTTCGTGTTATGGACATGGACACCTCCTATATAAAACTGGACACCATCTTCGATAACAACGGGAACTCCATAACGGGCTACACATACGGATATTATGGCGAATACTATCTCCCCGTCGTGGTTCAGACGCTGGACCTCCTGTGCAATCCATCGGTTCTGTCTATTGATTCCATCCGGATTCGGGATGTGTGGGGTAGTTTCACGAACCTGAACAGGATTAACGCTGTCGATGCCCTGTGGTCCTACCACTGGAGTCTTAATTCATCTGTTTATTACGATTCCCTTTACCTGTGGTATCCTGTGGGAATACTGTACTACGATAATCTGGGAATACTGGGGACCCTCAATCCCTATACTGTGACCCTTTACGGAGAGAATGGAAACACCCTCAGTTATTCTGTCAACGTGGAGAGGGGGCTGGTGAACTATACAGATCCGTGTCCTGCATCCGGATATCCCAAGACCGTCGATAACAGATGGCTGGTCATAAAGATTCAGTACGACCCCGGATATCTGCCCGTCTCCACTCCGGAGAAGGGGGAATTCGTAAAGATTTCCCTTGGAAGATTCCAGATTCAGGTTCCGAAGGGGGAAGAGGTGAGCATATACTCTGTTTCCGGAAAACTCATCCGTACTGTTAGAGTTCAGAGGAATATGAGGATTAGCCTCGCAGACGGTCTGTACATTCTGAAAACTTCGGATAGGGTCTATAAGGTGCCTGTGTTCTGACGGGGAATTCCCCGTCCTCTTCTATTCCCGGTGTTAAAATTTGTAAATGCCCGGCAGGAGAGATAATCCCGTGGAAAGGGTAATCCGTCTGAAGAGCGACAGGGAGGCGGAGAGGGTCTATCTCATATCCGATACCCACTTCTTCCACAATGTGCTGAGGAAGTACCGCCCGAAGAATTTCGAGGAGATAATATGGAATAATCTGAATCCACTCGTTCTTGAGAAGAAGATAGACCTCCTGATTCACCTTGGGGACTTCGCATGGCAGATAGAGAGGCACGAGAGAGAGCTGGTGGAGTGGAGAACCCTGAAGAGAGAGATTAAGGAAATATTGCTCATAGTGGGGAATCACGATGAGGAGCCCGACAAGAGGAAGTATCTGAGAAGGTTCTTCCACAGGATATACGATTTCGGCATGGAAATCCAGTATGCTGGATACAGGTTCCTCCTGACCCACTACCCCGCAGACGATGAGGGGAGAAGCGAAAGGGACAGAGCCATGAGAAAGAAGGTCAGGGAAACGATGGAGAAGGGTGGATACGACTTCCTCCTGCATGGTCATGTTCATATAGGGGAGAATAAGAATGGGAAATGTAAGTGTTATGAACAGTTCGGTATAAGGTGCCTGAACCTGAATCTGGAATATACGGACTTCAGACTCCTGAATATGAAGGAGGTTCTGGAAAGGCTGAAGGTGAAATATGAAAATAATAAGCAGTCGTAAGTGCATGCTCGTATTGATTGTTCCGTGCAAGATTCTGGTAGTCAGGTGAAAAAGGTGTTAAGTTTTATATAGTTTCATAAAGTCAAGGTGTTCATGGTGTTTAGATTTGTTGACATGTTCGTATAAAGTCTATTAAAATTGGCGCTATGACGATAGTATTCGTTATAGGGAGTATATTCACAGTCAATTCCCCGGATGATGCCCCGGATATCAATGTTGGGGATGGCGTGTGTGCCACTGCTCTGGGGGATTGCACTCTCAGAGCGGCTGTGATGGAGGCCGATAACCTTCCCGGAGAGGATACCATTGATTTTGCAATTAGTGCAGTGGAACTGGATTCGACTCTACACATTTACAGTGCTGTATATTTTCGGGGAAACGCCGCCATCGATTCCATCTTCTGTCCATTTGTCGGCATTTGCATAAATGGGCACGGTGGTTCCACACTTAACTTCCTCAATCTTTATGTGGAATCGCAGACAGATGGGGTTCTTTCGACGGATAACTACATCTATGTCAGGAGTTCACAGATTCGCTCCGCTGCCGGCGTCCCCCTTTTCCTCAATGTGGTCAGGAGTGCAGTTGTCAGAAATTCCTCTATCGTTTCAGAGGGAGGTTTATATCATGCGATACAGATGAATCTGGTTCCGGGAGCCGATTCGATAGTCATCAGGAACAATTACATATCCTCCGGAAATGTTTGTATATACTCCGGATTCACATCTGCTCTGCTATTGCCTCCCCCTCCAACCCCTGTGGACATCCGTAACAATACGATGGAATGCGGATATGGGATTATGCATACAGCCAGTGGAGATTCCATGCCTGTTCTTAATGTGAATTCCAATTCCATCTACATCTATCGAAGGGGAGCATCGGCCATTTTCATAGATGGGTGTCAGGGTTGCAGTTTCGGATGGAATCAACTCCTCGGAACGGATACTTCCGGATACTTCCTTCATCTGAAGAATGTAAAGAACTCGTCGATTCGTGGTAATACCAACATGAATGGGAGCCTTTATACGGATGCGGGCAGGTACCAACTGGTTATACTGGAAAACTCCGACAGTAATGAGGTGGTGGAAAATGTATGGGCCTTCTCCTCCCTCAAGGATTCTACCGGAGGAATAAATCTTCTGAGGGGAAGTGATTATAACCGGGTTGATTCCAATTATGTGGAAAATGTACTGTGGGGCGGTATTTCCGTGTTCGATAGCAGTTCCCATAACAGGTTCTACATGGATTCCCTCATCTATACGGGAGGTATTCAATTGCGGCCCTACTGGACGGGGCGATATGCTTTTCCATTTATGATAGATACGGTCTATTCGGGAAGAGTGGGAGCTGGCAATGCTTTCGTGAGGGTGTATTCCTATGGCATATACGATGCCATGAACGTGGCAGGAATGGACTCCACACTCGTGGATAGTTCTGTTCTGGCTACTGCGGGTGCATGGGGGATAGGTCTGGTCAACGCCGGCTCCAGGGTTTTTGTGAGAAATTCGCTGCTTAAAGGGGCTTCCACATCATCCCTGATAGCGGGATATGGGATATCTCTCGAATATTACTACGGGGAGACAGCCACTGCCCCGGAATATACGGATGATGCACTGTTCCAGATTTCCGTGGAGAATACGGAGTTTCAGGATTTCGCCTATGCGTTTCGCGTTATGGACATGGACACCTCCTATATAAAACTGGACACCATCTTCGATGATAATAACAACTCCATAACGGGCTACACATACGGGTACTATGGGGGATACTTCCTCCCGGTACTGGTTCAGACCCTGGATCTGGACTGCAATCTCAATACGACGGCGATAGATTCTGTGGTTATAATAAACTCTTTCGGTGGTCGTGTGAATCTGTCCAAGATCGATGGTGCTCTGGCCCTCTGGTCCTTCCACTGGGAACCGTATTCCACTGTATTTTATGACTCTCTTCAGTCGTGGCATCTCTCCGGTCCCCTTTATTATGATAATCTGGGGATAATTGGAACCACCAACCCCCACACGATAAAACTATATGGCGAAAATGGAAACGACTTATCCTATACTGTGGATGTGGAGAGGGGACTGGTCAATTATCTGGACCCCTGTCCCTCCTCTGGACTTCCGAAGACCGTCGATAACAGGTGGCTGGTCATAAAGATACAGTACGACCCCGGATACCTGCCCGTCGATAACAGGGAAGAAACCGGAGGATTCAAACTGATTCTGGGCAGGAGCCAGATTCCTGTAATGGACGGGGAAGTGGTCAGAATATTTTCGCCTTCCGGTAGAATGATAAGAAGTGTGAAGGTGGAGGGGAATGTAAAACTGGAGTTGCCTTCCGGCGTGTACCTCGTGAAGACCCTCAGGAAAACATACAGAGTGCCTGTCTTTTGATGGGAAGGGGAACGCCCTTCCCTTAATCTTTTCAGCCCTATGAGGAAATGGGAAATTTTCTGGAAGGAGAGGGAAAGGCTGAACGAACTGGTACTGAAAAATACGGATAAGGTGACGAAGAGGTTCTTCAGTCTGGACTCTCAGGTCTACAGGGAGGGAAATATTCCCGTGAAGTACAAGGAGATGATGGGTCTGGTGGCTTCCATGGTTCTCCGGTGTGATGACTGCATTACCTATCACCTGGTCCGGTGCAGGCAGGAGGGGGTATCCATGGAGGAACTGGTGGAGGCCATGAGCATAGCCCTCATTGTGGGTGGTTCCATAGTTATCCCTCACCTGAGGAGGGCCTATGAGATTATGGAGGAACTTTATCGGGAAGGGCAGGATTAAAATTAATCGATGGCAGTCCCGAAGGAGATAATCGAGAAGTACAATAAACTGGTGGATTTGCTTAACAAGTACGACTATTACTACTATGTGCTGGACAGACCCCTCGTATCGGATGCGGAATACGATGAACTGAAGAGGCAGTTAAAGGAGATAGAGGAGAAGTATCCGGAAATCATCCGTCCCGATTCCCCCACGCAGAGGGTGGGCGGGAAGGTGGCAGAGGGGTTCAAGGAGGCTCCCCACAGGGTTCCCATGCTCTCTCTGGAGAATGCCATGAACGAATCTGAACTGCGCCAGTGGCTCAGGAAGATAAAGGACCAGTTTCCGGAGGCACTCTTCTGTGCGGAGCCCAAATTCGACGGCACATCCCTCGAACTGGTTTATGAAAATGGGATTCTAATAAGGGCAATCACCAGGGGGGATGGAACGAAGGGTGAGGACGTAACAGCCAATGCAAGGACCATAAGGACCATTCCCCTGAAGCTCATGACCGATAATCCCCCTCCCCGAATCGATGTTAGGGGGGAGGTTCTGATTTCCAGAAAGGATTTCGAGGAACTCAACGAGCAACTTATGAGGGAGGGGGGAAGGACATTCGCCAACCCCCGCAATGCCGCCGCCGGCTCCCTCAGGCAGCTGGACCCCTCCATTACGGCAAAGCGCAGGCTCACCTTCATCGCATGGGGTGTGGGATATTACGAGGGAATAGAGTTCGAAACCCAGTGCCAGATTCTCGACACTCTCGACGGGTTCGGGTTCAAAACATCGAATCCCCGGAAGCTCTGCAGGGAGATAGAGGAGGTAATAGAGTATTATCGTGAAATGGAGGAGAAAAGGGACTCATTCGACTACGAGATGGACGGTATAGTGGTCAAGGTGGCGCAGCTGGATATACAGGAGAAACTGGGTGCCACATCCCACCACCCCCGCTGGGCAATCGCCGGTAAGTTCAAACCCGTGGAGAGGACCACCCAGGTGGTGGATGTGGTTTATCAGGTGGGAAGGACCGGAATAATAACCCCCGTTGCCATCCTGAAGCCCGTGGAGGTGGGGGGTGTGATAGTCTCCAGAGTATCCCTCCACAACTTCGACCAGGTGAAGCAGATGGATATCAGGGTGGGCGACTGGGTGTATGTCAGGAGAGCAGGGGATGTGATTCCGGAGATTACCGCCGTTATAAAGGAGAGGCGCCCCCCCGATGCAAAACCCATAGAGCCCCCCGATAGGTGTCCCGTCTGCGGTGGCCCCGTGGTGAAGGAGGGGGCATACCTCAAGTGCATAAACATGGCATGCCCTGCAAAGCAGGCAGGACAGCTGGAGTATATGGCGAAGGTGCTGGAGATAGAGGGTCTGGGAGAATCCACAGCCAACGCTCTGGTGAAGCACGGACTGGTTAAGGACCCTGCTGACCTATTCGCCCTCAAGCCCCAGGATATAATGAAACTGCCCGGATACGCCACCCGTTCCGCCACCAAACTGTACGAGCAGATACAGAAGGCGAAGAAGATGCCCCTGGATAAGTTCATCACCATACTGGGCATACCGGGGGTGGGTAAGGAGACCGCCAAGCTCCTGGCTCAGAAGTTCAAAACGCTGGAGAACTTCCTGAATGCAACCGAATCCGATTTGCTCTCCATTAAGGGAATAGGATACCAGCTGGCGAAGAACATCCTGACGTTCATAAGGAATCCGGAAAACCGCCGCGTCATAGAGAAGATGCTGAAGAATGGGGTGGAGGTCCTCCCCATGGAGGAGGAGAAGGAGGAAGTCAGGGAGAGCCCATTCGCAGGAAAGAAGGTGGTCTTCACGGGGGAGCTGGAGAAACTGACCCGCAGTCAGGCGAAGAAGATAGTGGAGAGTCTGGGGGCGAAGGTGACGGGCAGCGTCTCCAGAAGCACGGACATGGTTATAGTGGGGAAGAATCCGGGGAGGAAGTATCGGGATGCTCAGAGGTACGGTGTGAGAATCGTGCCGGAGGAGGAATTCTACGAAATGCTGAAGGAGGCGGGTGTGGAGGTGTAGGGCCGGTAATTCGGCCCTATTTCCTGCTCCAGGCGGGACCCTTCAGTACCAGACTCATGGGAATTCCTTCCCTCTCCACCACGTGAAGGACCACATTGCCCAGCGCTGCTGCTCCCATGGTTCTGAACATGGGATTCCTCAGGTACAGGGCCCTTGCGTGGCACACGATGAAATGGGCTTCCTGCTGATTCCGCGTGTAGTTAAGGTTCTCTTTCAGGAAGGGGGCTATGGTGGATGTGGAGCATGCGCATCCGGAAACCCTGTAATCGCCTGCATCATCTGTAATTCTATTGAGATAATCCACCGCTTCCCTGTTGCTCGTGCACCAGTATTCCGTATCGAACCTACCGAAGGCTCCCCTTGCGCCTCCCACCAGTTCGTTGAAGTACGTGTATTCGTATGGATGGAGGCGTATCATATCGAAGCCCACCTTGAGCATAAATATCGCCATTCCCGCCATGAGAATCTTCTTCCAGTGGCTGGGAACGCTCTTCAATATATGGATGAATGTGGCAGATGCTGCCAGAACCATGAAGGGAATGAGGAAGAGGTAATGGCGGGTGTGGTCATAGACTATGGGCCTTCCCACGAAGTACGTGAGGAATCCTGTACCGATGATTATCAGGGAGAGACGGATGACGGGGTTTCTCCAGAAGAATGGAGATATGATAAGTAGCAGGAGAACGAACAGTGGAAGAGTTATAGCGAACATGATGGGCAGGTACATCAGGGGCATTCCATCTTTCATGGGGAATATTACCTGACCATTGAAGAGGATGGCGCTGTACCAGGGGAGGCGGGATGCATAGGCGAAGTATTCGAGGAGGTGGAGCAGGAGATTGCTCCCTATGTATGGATTCATTACCACAATGATGGGAATGGTGGACAGAGCCATGATACCCAATTCTTTTAATATCGTTCCCCATTTCGCTCCATCCATCTTCCTGTATATGATGTGGATTATGTACGTGAGAATTCCCGTTGGTCTGAAGGCCGTGGCCATAGCGTAGGCTATTCCCAGAAGGACATTTCTCTTCAAGTTCATCTTTTCGGACCAGAAGAAGAGGAGCAACATGGAGAGGGTGAATATGATGGCGAATGGGACATCCTTGGGATTTATCGATATATGGCCCATGAGAGGCGGGGTTAAGAATAGCATAATCGGTCCCATAATGGCCAGCAGAGGTGATGAGAATACCCGGAGAAGGAATAGATAGAGGAAGAGGAAAAGGAGGAATCCCCGGAGTTTATACATCAGGTGGATTCTGTCGTAATCGTTCGCTTTCCTGTTCCTGAAGAGGGTTCCGCTCAGGCCCATAACCGGAATCATGTGGGCACGGGAGTAGAACTTAATGTCCCTTTCCACCTCTCTGTCCTCGATAATCCAGTTGTAGAATTCCCTGAAGTGTATCGCTCTGCTCCGTGCAGATGGAAAGATTTTCAAAATGGGATTGGTTTCCATGCGATTGCCTATCTTTGCATTCTCGAACAGAAGGAATCGGATGTAGTTTTCAGTCAGGAAGAAATCCCTCTCCTCATCCCAGGAGAGACCGTAATGGTTATAAGTGAGCAAGGCCCATAGCAAATATGCCATTGCAAACACTATAAACGACCAGTGCTTTTTCATGGTAAAGAAATTATAACTGAATTGACTTAATGCGAGATATAATGCTCTAAGTTATTTAAAATCAATTTTGTGTAAGTCTATGTTGAGTGAATTTTTATAGAAAATGGAGGGGGTCCCCCTCCATATCAGAAGGCGTAATCTGCTCCAAATGTGAAGAGGGCAGTTGATTTTATAAAATCGTATTCGGTTTCGAAGAGCAACTTGGCATTTCTATACAGGTAGTGGGAGTAGGTGAGGGAGAAAGTGTACTTTCTGCTTGCATAGA
>WGAQ01000017.1 GCA_015494735.1 Caldifarciminota bacterium
CTCTTCAGGACCTTTCCCCTTGCTTCCACCGTCTTTACCCTCTCGTAAAACATCCTGTAAAAGGCGGTAATATTATAACTCTTTTCCTCTATCTTGTCAATATGCCTGCCTTCCCGCATGTAATCGGCAGGGTCGAGACCCCTATCCAGAAGTACGATATAGACAGTGAATCCCAGCGACACAGCCACATTCATCGCCCTGTGGGCCGCCTTCAGTCCGGCATTGTCAGAATCGTAAAGGATATAGAGGGTATCCGCAATCCTCTTCAATCTCCTGAGAGCCTCGGGAGTGATGGCAGTTCCCAGACTCGCCACCGCATTCTCATATCCCATCTGATGCATACCTATAACATCCATCTGCCCCTCCACGAGGATGGCACTCCTCTTCCTGACTATCGTGCGCCTCGCCAGATTGAATCCGAACAGGACTTCTCCCTTCTTGAATATGGGGGAATCCGGCGAATTCAGATACTTGGGCTCTCCCCCCTCCAGAACCCTTCCGGAAAAACCCAGGACGAAACGGCCATCGTGGGAAAAGACGGGAAACATGATTCTACCCCTGAAGAAATCCAAAAAATGCCCGTCTTCCGTTCGCCGTGTGAGACCCAGTTGAATCAGTCTGTCCATACCCACCCCTTTATTGAGGAGGTACCTGGTGAGGGCATCCCTGTCCGCCGGAGCATACCCAATCTGGAAGCGCAGTATGAACTCGTCCTTCACTCCCCTGCTGTGCAGGTAATTTATCGCAGGGGGATGAGATTTAAGGTGCTCCACGAAGAAGTTATGGGCCATGTCCATTATCTCGTAAAGGTCTCCCGACTTCTTATCCCTCTTTTTCTCCCACTCGAAGGGTATATTGAATTTGCGGGCCAGGTACTCCACCGCCTCCCTGAAACTCAACCCCTCCGTTTCCATCACGAAGGTTATGGCATTCCCGCTCGCCCCGCATCCAAAGCAGTGATACACCCCCAGGTCGGGACTCACGTAAAAGGATGGAGTCCTTTCCCTATGAAAGGGGCACAACCCCCTGTACTGGCTCCCCACCCTCTTAAGCTCCACCTTCTCGGAGATTAATTCGACTATATCCACCTGCCTGAGCAGGTCATCGACGGTCATCCTCGGGGAAATTTTACAAGATAGAGAACGGGTTAAAATTGTTCCGATGAATAAGCACCTCGTGAGGTATCTGATGGAGCATCCGGAGGTCCTGGACATTCCCATAATGGGCAATCTGGAGGAAATTCCGGAAGAAATCGTACTGGATTACTGGCACCCATTCGATGCCCCCCGGTACCATGAATTCACGGTGGCAGGGGCGGATGGCTCATACAACCACAGGGAATACGTGGACAGAATCCTCTTCGTTTCCATGGGTCTGGGGATGTTCTTCGATAATCGGGGCAACGTGGTGGAGGATTTCGAGCCCTTCATACAGGCACCGGAAGTGTCATCCATTTCCACAGGATACAGGGAGGAGTACTTCTCCCTGATTATGACGACCCTCGAACTGAAGAGTCTCCTGAGAATTGCAAAGAAATACTCCCCGGAACTGATTCTCATAGATGGGAGCCTCAGGAATCTCATAACGCGACATGCCCCCTCATCCGCGTGGTTCGGAAAGCCCGCGGACGATTCTCCCGGGGATTTCGTCCAGTCCATAAGGAACTTCGATCCTGTGGACAGGGGCCTGGTGGCCAGACGCATAGCAGGGGACGACCCCGCATCCTTTTCCATGGCCCTCTATATCGAATACCTGACCATTCTGAAAGAACTCTTCACCCTTGAGAATGTCTTCATAGCCGGGATATCCAAAACCACCACCTCCTACGCGGTGAAGATAATCAGCGAATTGAATGTTCCGGATATAGTCCTGTTCTCCCACATGACGCAGGGAAAGGGTTATTCCGCGGGAGAATTCTACATTCTGGAGAAGGACGAGGAGTACAAGTGGTCGTTGCCGGAGGGATTCGATATCCTGAAGAGGATTCCCATATACCACATGTACGCCCGGCTCGAGGAAAATCACAGGGTTTATCGCGTCGAGGTCATCGGCCCATCGCAGGATGAGGATATGGAAAGACTCATTACCATGCTCCAGAACATATCCGCCCAGGGGTATCCCCTTCCCCTGAGGATAGCCCATCAGGAAGTCCGGATAACCGGAGAGGATATGGACATCATCGAGCAGATACTTATAGAGAGGGGCTTTTCCCTTCAGAGGAGCAGAGAAGGTCTGTAATCGGGGGGCATTCGCCCCCCAGGAGCAGTAATTACCTGACTATGGTCTTGAATCTGTTGCCGTTGAAGTTGATGATGTAAACGCCAGAGCGCAGTGCAGCCGGAACTCTCAACTCTCCATATCCGGAGTTAAGTCTCAGACTCCTGTTCACTATGAGCCTTCCGTTTATGGCATAGATTCTGATATTCACATCGCCGGGCTCGGAGAGGTTGTACCTGATTACTATCCCATTCCTGTCAACAGAAGCAATTCTGACGAAGGGTCCGGAGAGGTCTTCCGCGGAGCCGGTCACCTGCTCGAGGTCTGCTGCACTCCTGGGTACCAGGACGTACTGGCCATATCTGGTATAGACATATCCGGTAACATTGTAGTAATCTCCAACAGCGGGGGTTCCCCAGTTGAGGGTGTCCACGTAGAAGTACACCCTGTCGTTGCCCTTCTGGGCCTCCACCACGAACCAGGTGCCGAAGTCGGTCGTGTTGTATCCGGTTATCTGGAGGGTCTCCACCTTGACCAGAACGTGCTCGTATGCCTCAGCAGTATCGGGCTGCTCAGGATAATAGGTGGAGGTGGAACTGGTATCCACATAACCGGCAGGAATCACTATGGGGTCGGGGATGGTTCCCGTTCCGAGGACATTGACGAGGGTGGTATCGAATACATAGAGTTCGGTATTTCCGTAGTACTCAGTTATGAGGGCGGTGATTTCCACGCTGTCGCCCTCATTCAGGAAGGATGGGATTCCCTGGGAGAAGTAGGCAACTATGCCATTATAGGGACCATAGGGATTGCCTGCAAGGAATGCATTTCTGGCACCGGAAACACCGAGGCTGGTAATCACACCGGTGACCACAGCAGTATCGCCCACGAAGACAGTGGAATATGTGGAATCCATGGTCCGCTGTATGGTGTCTATGGTCAGAGCAGGATATACGGGAGCAGGCTCGTAGATAATCTGCACATCGGAGGGGGTACGGGCGAGGAGCTTGTACTCTCCATAAGAGTAAATCACCAGTCCGGTAACGCTTATGATGGAGCCGACGGTGAGGGGATCGATGTTATCCTTGGAAAGCAGTGCCGTACCGGTGGGATCGGAGAGATAGTAGTAATAGGTTCCCTCGGAATCCACAACAGCACTATCCAGGAAGACCAGCACACCTTCGTACATCTCGGCAGTATCTACGTTGGTGTTGGAAATCATGGATGCAGTTATGGTGTCCACCACGAAAGTGTTTCCGGAAGAAAGAAGAGATAGATGGCTCATGGAATCAACCACCACTTCCGTATATCCGTAAAACTCTGTCACATAACCGCGCAGCAGTACATTATCCCCTATCTGCAGGTCTCCAAATCCGCCCGTCGTGTCGTTTACATAAACCATAACGCCGGAGAAGGGACCACCATCGGACATTTTGATATGCAGACCCTTGGAAGTCTTTGCACCCTTGGAAACGATGATTCCGGATGTATACACGGTATCGCCATAATAGGCAGAAGTATCCGTACCGGGGATAACTGTTCCCTGAATATCGGCTATGGTGTGATAGTTGTAATCCAGTTTCTTGAAGAGAATAACGGTTCCACTGTCGGGAATGTGATTGGCAGGGTCGCCATTGTAAACATATTGTAGATAATAATTGGGCTCCACACCTACAGCAGCAAGGGAATCCTGAATTCCTATGGTAGCATCGTCATAGTATATCGGAGAATTGTATTGTAATTTAATATCGCCGTTATCATAGAATATAACTTCGAAATTCATATAGACCGTACTACCATACCTGGGCACATTATTATATTGCACGACCGCACAGGCACCCGCATAACCATCGGGACAGGTACTAAAAGATTCAAAGTAAATGTCATCAGCTCCGGAAGCAGCAGGATTAAGATCATCCCACATCACAGCTATGAATCCGAAAGCATTAGAAGAGGGAAGAGCCGTATTGGTAAGAGTCAGGTAGTTAGAAACATTTTCCAGCAATACAGTTCCATTGGAGCATATGGATATGGAATCAGTTGTTACATCGTAGAAATTGAAGGTAAATCCAAGACCGTACAGAGTGGAAGCATTATACCCGGAACACCAGTCATCACCGGCCCCAACAGCAGTTCCGGTAGATGAAATATCGATCCAGTTCATGGTGACCGGGTCCCCATCCTGATTGGACAGGTATATATACGGGCCATTTCCACCCACATAAAGACCCGCACTCGCAATTAGAAACAACACACTCATCATCGACCTCCTTTTCAGACAAATTTTAAACCCGCAGGAAGGGATATAAAGTTTTTATAGTTAAACTTGAAAAAAAGCGGGGAGCTCCCCGCAAAAATCAGATTACTTCCCGAAGAATCTGAGAACGTTGCCCAGCTCCTCGTATATGTACTGGTTGTGAGTGGCAGGGAAGCCGAACGGGTCCGTCTGTCCGTTGTAAAAGTTGACCTGCACGTAGTTGCCCATATTATCTCCATAAATCGCCTGAAAGACAGCATTCGCGTATTCGTTCATTCCGTATATCACTGTCTCCAGGTCGCTGCCCGTCCCCTTACCGCTGGACATGTACCATTTGATACCGCTGGTCAGTATATTCGAAGCATTATTCTGAATCAATTGCTGGACATCGTTGTCATTCACCCACTCATCTATGACGCCAGACACCAGTTCGTTTCTCAGGTCCTTATATACGGGCAACCTGATACCGGCACATATACCGGCACCGCTGTCCACTATGGCCACTATGTACTCGTTGTCCAGAACGTTGAAGCTGGCACATGCATCCAGTTTGGGCGTGAATGCTGCCGAAAGGGCCGTCATGTACA
>WGAQ01000018.1 GCA_015494735.1 Caldifarciminota bacterium
CCTCTTTTCTGACCGAGTGTCTTTATCATCCGGGGGAAGTAGTACTGCTTACCTTTCAGGGAGTTGTTGGAATAGTGCCATCCGGTGTATTCTCCCACGGAGAAAAGCATGAATATCGCCATTGCCCTCAGGAGTTTCAGATTCCGTTCTCCCCCTATGTCCTTCAGATTACCTTCTGCTATGTATCTGCTTATGGTTTCCCTTTCCCTCCTTATCACGGCATAAATCACATCATCAGGGACCCTAAAGGAATAAGCCAGAAGCAGAAACATTCCTCAATTTTAAGTTCCGATAAATCCAGATCATTTCTGTGGGGATTTACGGGTTCCGGGTGCATTAAAATTCGTGCATTATGGGGAATCTATAAATCAATCGGGCAATCTCGCCGAAGAACATCCATAGAAGTCCATAAATAACCCAGCTGGAGCGGGAGGTAAAAGGATGTCGAGAACCCTGTCCATAACGTGGAAGATAATCGGGGACCTGATGAAGGTCTCCCGTCTGGAGTTTTTGATTTACATCTTTCTGGTGGTGCCGGCGGGTCTTGCTCCGTCGGTGGTTGTGAAGATGGTGGAGAACTTTTCCATAAATCCCATTTACATAGCGGTTCTGGGACTATTCATCTTTCTGGATTCCCTGGTCTATCCCATTACATCGCTCGTCAGCGGTAATATAATGGACAGATACACGGCATTCATGGTCAATCGCCTTATGGATAAAGTGAACGACATCAAAATGCTGAACGTGTTTGAAAATCAGGATGTGTACAGGAGTCTGGAGAGCGTCAGGAAGTGGGGAGATATAATTCCCTCGGAGTTCCTCAATCTCTCCTATTCCATAATCAGAAATACCCTGACCCTTGCGGGGATTCTCTTCGTCCTATTCGGACTTCATCCCGCCATACCCATTCTCATTCTCACGGGCCTTATACCATACGCCATGGTCAGGAGAAAGTTTTACGAAAGCACATGAGGGGTGCTGTATTCCAGTGCCATCGAAAATTACTACATGGGACATCTCATCTTTACATTATTCGACTTTTCACGGATGCACGAGATTATCGCATACAGGGGAGCAGATACATTCCGCACCAACTACTTCAGGGCATTCGAAAAGTACTTCGGGAGGATGAGGTCCATAAGGAAGAAGTATAGTCTGATGGGAGCTATTACCCTTCTCTTCAGTGCCGGTGCCATCGTGTTTTCCATGCTTCTGTCGGGCAATGTGGGGGTGGTGGGGTCTGCCATTCTATCTTTCATCTATCTCCAGTCGGCGATAGTCGAACTGGTGAATGCCATTTCCAACTACGACATCTATGTGGTGAGGCCCTATTCCGAATTGTTGAGATTCCAGAATCTGAAATCCCCTGAGCAGGGGAATGTGCGCTCTATTTCCGGAACTTCCCCTTATTCTGTCTGTTTTGAAGATGTCCATTTTTCCTATCCAGATGGGAAGGAGGTTCTAAAGGGGGTCAGTTTCCGTATAAGGAATGGGGAGAGGGTCGCCATAGTGGGGGACAATGGAGCCGGGAAAACCACCCTTATGAAACTCATACTCAGGCTATACGACCCCACATCGGGAAGCGTGCGCATATTCGGTGTTCCCGTGCAGGAGTGGGATGTGGATGCTCTCAGGCGAATTATATCCGTTTCATTTCAGGACTTCGGGAAGTTCAATTTTCCCCTGAGGGATAACATAACATTTGCCTTTTCCCGGTACGGGGATGATGAAGAGAGACTCAGGAGAGCCATGGAGATGGGGAAGGTGGATTTCCTTTCACCCGATGCGATGATTGGAAAGATATACGGAGGGGTGGCGCTTTCTGCGGGGCAGTGGCAGAGGATTGCCGTGGCGAGGGGATTCTTTCGAATGGATGGAGAGACCAGGATAGTTCTCATAGATGAGCCAACGGAGAACCTGGACCCCGTTTCGGAATACGAGATTTTCCGCACCATAATGGAATATTCGGAGGGCAGGACCCTGATTCTGATAACCCACAGGCTGTGGTCTGTGAAGGATACGGACAGGATACTGGTAATGCAGGATGGGAGAGTGGTGGAGGAGGGAAATCACGATGAACTCTTAAAGTTGAATGGACATTACGCCCGCATGTGGAGGAAGCAACTGGAGAAATACGGACTTTCGTAGTTTAAACTTTCGGTTCCGATGCGGGAATTCCTGAATCTGTTCCGATTCGTCCTTCCCCACCGCCGTCTCCTGTTGCTCAGCATCTTATTCGTCTTCGTCTCCGCATCCATAGACCTGTTCCTTCCGTATCTGGTCAAGCGCACCATAGACACCAACATCGTGCCGCAGGTGGCCCGTTTGAAGAGGTTTCCGGACTGGTACGGCCAGCCTGAGGGCGCTTTTGCCGACAGTTTCGTTGTCCTCTATCGGCTCCCGTCCTATAATAAGGCGGAGCTGGAGAAGGAGGGTTATCTTTCGGATGAGCGATATTTCATCGTGAGCGATTCTGTGGCGGGGGTCCTGAGGGTGGGGGATATGTGGATTATAGGGAGCGATACATTTTCCAGTCTTCCGCCTGCGGAGAGGAGCCAGCTTCGCAATCAACATATTAAAAATGTCGTGAAGGCCGGAATTCTCTATATGCTCCTCCTGATTCTATCCTTCGTTTTCAACTTCCTGCAGACCTATTCCCTTTCCCTTATGGGACAGAAGAGCATTTATGCCATACGGACCACCCTTTTCGACCATCTGATTCGTCTTCCCGTGCCCTTCCTTCAGAAGCAACCCGTTGGAAGGCTCGTCACAAGGGTGACCAACGATGTGGATGCCATAAACGAATTCTACACATCGGTTCTGGTGGCCCTCTTGAAGGATTTCATACTGATATTCGGCATCCTCTTCATCATGATGCGCATCAATTCCACTCTTACCCTGTGGATTATGCTTCTCATTCCCTTTATTCTTGCTGCCACCATGCTCTTTCGGAAATTCGCCCGTCAGGCATACGACAGGGTGCGTCAGTTCCTCGCCATGGTCAATGCTTTTCTTCAGGAAACCATTTCCGGTATCGTGGTGGTTCAGGCTTTCAATCGGCAGGACTACATGGATGAGAAATTCGCCCGCATCAACGATGACCTCTACAGGGCTTATGTAAAATTGATAGTGATTTTTGGCATCTTTCGCCCCGTCATAAATCTCTTTTCCTCCATCGCCATTGCTCTGATTATATGGAAGGGTGGAGAGGGTATCCTCGCGCAGACC
>WGAQ01000019.1 GCA_015494735.1 Caldifarciminota bacterium
TGAGTTTAAAATGTCTGTATTGATGCATGACTCTCCAATTTTCCACTATTTAATAACATTACATGTTCACACGAAACCCTCCGATGGAGGATGGAAATTCTCGTTCCGTGCTCATTCCATTCCGGGAGCCCCGATTTCCCGCCTGCTCAACCATGCCCCTGTTGAAAAACATCGTTTTAGAGGATGGGAATGGGGAAAAAGTCAGATCCGGACAAAAATTTGGACACGGGGGAATGGATGGATTGCATGGAATTTCCCTTCGGAAGAGACATAAGAACAGTTGGATTCGAGAAGGAACCCTCAAAATGGAGTGCTGAGGAAACATCTGCAATGATAAAGTGGCTGTGGTAGTCTTTAAGAATCGCCCGGACCCATTTTACAGGAAAGTCGGAAGCAGGAGCCGGACAATAATGGCTTTTTGTCAAAGAGCATCATTTCCTTCCTTCTCTCCAAGGGATTGAAATTCGTAGTCAGGTTAAGACATGGAACTTCAGATATCGAGCCGGGGAAGATGGAGATTTACGAAAATGCCCTTTACAGGGGAAAATTGAGGGTTCATATCGTGGGATACAAGCCATGTGGATGTGGTTTGCCATAAGCGATGGAGTGGATGTGTATTACAAAAGGTTCTACATCGAACATGGATTTAAAGACCTTAAGGGCAGGTTCAATCTTCACGGGGCTATGATTAGAAGCACTCGAATTCTCGAAAAGCTTATTGCTCTTATTTTCATCGCCTATATCCTTACTCTCGTTGCTGGCTCTTTCATTAGGGAAAGTGGTTTCATCTCAAAGAGGTATGCCAATAGATACAGTGCAGTCTCTGTTTTCTTCAGACTCTCCCATAGAGTTCCTCCAGATAAACGACGAGTCCTTGAGTCCTTCTGGATGGTATTCTATCCTTCTTCCAGAACCCTGCATCCTTTAATCATTCCCACTATGTCCAATTTCATGTCCGAAGGTGACGGAAATAGTCTTCCATGTTCGGGCGTTCCGCGTTTAAACTTCTCAATTATGAAGATAGCCCTCATAGGCGGGAGGGGGAGGATGGGCTCCGCTGTGGCGGAGGTGCTTCGGGAGAGGGGATACGACTTCTTCGTCATCGGGCGGGAGGATGACTTTTCCAGATACAGGGAGGCGAATCTCCTCATAGAGTTCACGAACAGGGATGCTACCGTGAGCCATGTGAAGCAGGTTATGGAGGAGCCCAGACCCTACATAATAGGGACCACGGGACTCACTGACGAGGATATCAGTCTTCTTAAGAACCTCTCCACGAAGGTGCCCGTTCTCCTGTCCTACAACTTTTCCGTTGGCATAAATGTCCTTCTGAAATTCCTGGGGGATATAGCGGGGGTCCTCGGTGGATACGATGTGGCCATAGTGGAGAAGCATCACAGATTCAAGAAGGATAAGCCCAGCGGGACTGCAAAACTGCTTCTCTCTGCCGTGGAGAAAGGGACGGATGAACCCGTGGATGTCCATGCCCTCAGGATGGGGGGTATATTCGGGGAGCATACGGTCATCTTCGCTTCCAGCGGAGAGGTGATCGAGATAACCCACAGGGCCCTTTCCCGCAGGGTGTTTGCGGAGGGAGTCGTGCGGGCCATAGAATTCATAAAGGACAGGGAAAGGGGTTTCTATACCATGGGGGATGTGATATGATATTGCTTCATCTGCTGGCATTTCGTCCGGAGGGTCTTGCGCTGGGAGATGGAAGCATATATGTGACGGATATGGGGGAGATAAACTTCTACGATGGCTCGGTCTATGTGATGGGCGGGAGCGGAAAGAAGGAGAGACTCGAACTCACGGGATTCATGAAGGACCCGAAAGGCATAGTCTATAACAGGGGCATCCTTTTCGTGGTGGACGAGAATGCTATATGGAAGGTGAAGAACATGTCCCTCTCCAAGCATATACACTCGCGGGAGTTTCCGGGAGAGGTGGAATTCCTGAGGGATATAGCGGCTTACGGGAATCGCATGTACGTTTCCGATGTGTACGGGAATGCGGTGTACAAGTTCAATTTTTCCGGAAACGTCAAACTCGCATTTAGGATAAGGAGGCCCAATGGTCTGGCCGTCGATTCCACGGGGACCCTTTACGTCATAACCTTCACTTCTCCCGCTGTAATCTATAAATTCGATGGGAGGGATACGGTCAGACTCATGGAAAGCAATCTGCTCCGGGGAGGATACGACCTGGCCATTACGCCGGATGGTAAGACTCTGTATGCCACCGGATACTTCTCCAACAATATAGTGGAAATCGACCTGAATAGTCTGACGGAAAGGGAAATACACAGGACGGAGGAGCATCCTGCCGAACTGCTTCTCGTGAACAGGAAACTTTATTATACCCTTCCGGACGCCGGAAAAGTCAGGTACATAAGGGTGGGCAGGTGAGGAAAATCCTCCAGTTCCTGGACGACCTGAAACTCTATGGTCTCATCGCGGGAATACATGTATCCCGATTCGTCCCCGACTTTCTCCTGAATGCCCTCATGGTGATGGCCGCATGCTTCTGGTATATGACGGATTCCCGCAGGAAGGAATCTGTGGTTATCAATCTCCGCACGATTCTGGGTGAGGATTTCGACAGGAAACTGGTATGCAGGACCTTCGTAAACTACATGCTCAACTTCACGGATGTTCTCAAGGTAAAGCACAGGTCATGCGGGGATATACTGAAGAGGGTGAAGCTGGAGGGTCTGGATAGAATAGAGCACCTTCGGGGTCAGGGCTTCATACTCCTTACGGGACACATCGGAAACTGGGAGCTGGGGGCCAGCGTCCCCGCATGCGTGGGATATCCTTCCATCGGGATAGTGGAAAACATAGACCCCAGGTGGCTCAGAGTTTTGAACGATATAAGGAGCCACACCGGGATGGAACTGGTGACCCTGGGCAGGGCCACCCCGGTTATCGTGAGGGCCCTTAAGGAAGGGAAGGTGGTCGTGGTGGCCACCGACAGATACGTGGGGGGAGGTAAGTACGAACTCGTGCCCTTTTTCGGCAGGAGGAGGAAGATGCCCGTGGGTATTTTTCACCTGAACGAGCGATTGAAGAGGCCCATGGCATTCGGATACGTGGTGCGGGATGGAAAGAGGTATCGGGCTGTGGTGCAGGATGTTTATACTGGACCTTATGATTTGAAGAGCATGCTGGATTTCTACGTGAGGAACATGGAGGAGGCAATCCGGAA
>WGAQ01000020.1 GCA_015494735.1 Caldifarciminota bacterium
CTGAAACTGTTCGGAGCAAACGTCGTCCTGACACCCGCAGATGAGGACATGGAAGGGGCGGTGCGGAGATACGAAGAGATGGTAAAGGATAGAAGGGACGTGTTCCTTCCCAGGCAATTCGAGAATCCGGATAACATAGAAGCCCACAGACTGGGAACGGGGAGAGAAATCATAGAACAGATGGAGGGTCAACTGGATGCATTCGTGGCGGGAACGGGAACTGGCGGGACTCTCATAGGGGTGGCCCTTGCCCTCAGGGATGCGGGAATAGAAAGTCGCATAGTAGCCGTGGAACCTGCAGAATCCGCCGTCATATCGGGAAAGACCAGGATACCAGGAATGCACATGATTCAGGGAATCGGCGAGGGATTCGTTCCCCCGATAATCGAGAACAACCGCCATCTCATAGACGAAATCGTCGATATCCCGAGCAAAGATGCCATAGATATGAGCAAATTCATAGCCCGCAGATATGGACTTCTGGTGGGCATAAGTTCGGGGGCCAACATCCTGGCAGCGATGGAGATAAAGAAGAAGTACGGATTCGACAGGGTGGTGACCGTTCTTCCGGACAGGGGCGAGAGATACATGTCCATCTACCTGAATTAGGAAAGGCTGACTTTAAAATTACGACTGTGATAGCCATATTACTCGTCCTTCAAAACCCCCAGAATCTGGAGGAGGAAGTATTAGGGGAAGCCGAATACGAAATAGAAGTTTATCCCAAGCCCTTCGTCTCCTATCCATACGACCCCACACGGGACATCAACCGCATACTCATAATGGAAGGCAGGGACAGTCTGGCAAGGCAGATAGTAAGGCTGAGGAGCAACCTGGACCTGATGGCCGACAGTTCCTCCATAGTATCCACGATCGAAAAGCTGAACGTGGATGAAAATCTCTCCCCCGTGCTGATAACCGCATTCCTCTACCTGAAGGGATACAACTCTTCCGCTTCCGATATGGCATTCACCCTCATCAACTCGGACATACCGGACATCTACCGCTCCATAGTCTATCGTATATATGCCATAAGTTCACTGAAAGCAGAGAAGTACGGTCAGGTATCCACCATGTTCCTGCCATCTCTGGAAGAAGGGAATCTGAAGGATTCCATACTCATCTGGGCCGTGGCGGAAGATGTGTACTACAGGGGGAACTACGTCCGCTCCGAAGAATTCCAGTCCCGCAACTACAACTCACGGGACATGGAACTGGCATCCCTCTCCCTCTACGGCGGTGGATGGTCCAGTCTGCACATAGGAAAGTACAGGGAAGCCCTGGGTCTCTTCAGGAAGGGAGAATCCAAAGCCATCAGACCCGTGGTCAGGAATCTGATAAAGGTGGGGGAAGCCATTGCCCTCTTCAATATGGGTAACAGGCAGGAAGCCCTCTCCACCATCCTCTCCGTGAAAGAGGAAGACATTCCACCCGACAGCAGACGGGAACTCCTGTATTACAGGGGACTCATAGCATACTACAACAAGCAGGATGACCAGGCGATAAGGGACCTGTCCAGATTCATACAGGAATTTCCCACCGACAGGAGGGCCGCATTCGTTGCACTGAAGCTCTCCGACCTGTACAGATTCAATGGAAACTACAAGGAAGCCATCGCCAATCTGGAATGGATCGTGGCCAACTTCGGACGCATTCCGGAGAAGGAAAATGCTCTGTACCTCCTCGGAGAACTCTACTATTCCCAGGAGGATTACGAACTGGCCCTTCACAAATATCTCCAGTTAATCGATGAATTTTCGTCCAGCGACTACATACCAGCCGCCCGCATAAGGGTAGAGCAGATTCTGACGAAACTGGCCACGGAGGACGAGAAGTACATAGAACTCTTCGAGAGGTACTTCCCCGACAGTCCCAAACTGGTGGATGTCTATTACTACTGGGGAAGCAAGTACTTCGAGGAAGGGAATCTGGAAAAGGCTGCCGAGTACTTCTACAAACTGGCCCTCAGATTTCCCGAGAATCCAAAGGCTCCGGAAGCCCTGTTCACCGCGGGACAGATTTACCTGAAGATGGGCAAATACGCCGACGCGGCGGAGGCATTCAAGAGACTCATAAACCTGTATCCCAACTTCTCCAGGAGGGGTGAGGCTTATGCCAGCGTGGGAATCTCCATGGTGAACGAGGGGCGCGTGATGGAGGCCATAAGGTATCTGGAGAATGCCCTCCGGAAGGAAGCGAACAGACTATCCGAGTACGACAAGGCGGTCATATACATGTACCTGGGGCTGGCCTACGAGAAGGGAGGCAATCTCCAGAAGGCGAGAGAATATCTGGAGAGGGCCAGGAACCAGTTCTTCGCCATCGGAAGGGTGGACAAGCTGGAGGAAGTGAATAAGTACCTCGATGCCATTCCCAGATGAGGGGCAGAAGGCCCCTCTACAGGACATATCTGGTAAATAATCCTATACCGAAAGACAGAACCAGGACGAATACAATCCAGAGCACATCGAACATATCCATGTTCCACCTCCCGTTTGGAATAATTTTAGAGGATTTCAGTATCGAATTGCTCACTGATGGGTCGTAATGGCTCCGTACAGGGACAGCCGGCACCATTACTTAAAACTCAAGCAAAAGGTGAATCGCAAAACTTTAAAATATACACACCATGATACCCGAAAGAGCATCGAAACTTCTCCAGGAATTTGGAATAGAGGTGGACAGGGAGGCTCTGGACTACGAGGACTGGTGGGAGAGAAAAGGAAAGTTCATCTCCGAATCCATCGACAGGATGGGGACTGTGCAGCTGAGGATGTTCGACAGGTGGGGCAACAGGATAGATGAACTCCTTTATCCACCCGAATACTGGGACATGCTGTTTAAGGGCTACAGGGCGGGTGTGATTGCGCGGACATTCGAGGAGGAGAGCCTGAAGCCCTTCTACATACTCGGATACATCACATCCTTCTACGACCCCGGTGTCTATTGCCCATATACGGTCACCATTTCCACGGCCGTTCCCCTGTACAAGTACGGTTCACAGGAATTGAAGGAGAAGTATCTTCCGCCTCTCATCGCCAGGGATGGCGAAATATGGCAGGGAGCCACATGGATGACGGAGGCGAAGGGGGGCTCCGACCTGGGCAATACTGTGGAGACCATCGCCGAGCCTGCGGGGAATGGACTCTGGATTCTCAACGGAGAGAAGTACTTCGCCAGCAATGTGGGGGCGGAGGTGGCTGTCGTTGCTGCCCGGATAAAGGGGGAGCCCTTGGGTGTCAGGAGCCTTGCTCTCTTTCTCCTTCCGAAATACAGGAGGGATGGCTCCCTGAATTACCATGTGCGCAGGATAAAGCCCAAGATCGGGACCAGGTCCGTTCCGACGGGTGAGGTAGAATTGAAAGACGCCGAAGCATACATGCTGGGAAAGAGAGAATGGGGCATCTATCTGATACTGGAGAGCCTGAACATATCGAGGGTTGCCAACAGTATAGGGAGCGTTGCCCTTGCCCACAGGGCGTGGGTGGAGGCATACACATTTGCCAGAAAGAGGTTCGCCTTCGGAAAATACATATACGAACAGCCACTCCTCAACAGGCAGTTCCAGGATATGGGCAGGGAAATAAGGGAGGCTTTCGCCCTCGCATGGGAGTCGGTGGAAGCCCTGAATGAGGTATATCTGGAGAAACCCAGATACTCTTCCCGCTACCATACCTTCCGACTCCTTGCGCACATGGCCAAATACTGGACCGCAGAGGTCTCCGTAAAAGCAGCGAAGTGGGCGATGGAGGTTCACGGTGGAATGGGCGTTCTGGAAGAGTACCCCGCAGAGCGCCTCCTGAGGGAAGCCATGATTCTGCCCATATGGGAGGGGACTGCCCACAGGCAGGTACTGGACGGGATAGAGGCGATAGTGAAGAAGGATGCCCATATAGGGGTATTCGAGAGGCTCAGGCAGTACGATGGGGCTGAGGAAATCCGCAGAATAGGGGAGGAGATGAAGGCGATGGATGAGCTGGAGAGGGAGCGGGAAGCAGATATCCTGTTCGAAAGTCTTGTGAAAGCGACCCTGAAGGTTCTCAGGCAGAAGTATATGCCCGTTCCCCTCTAAAATAGATTTGCGCAGGGCAATTCGATATCGGGGCGCTGAAGGAGGCAGAAGCCGGTTTTACCATGTCCGATTTTGGATTACCTCTTCCTGCGGACCTCCACCTCTATCTTTATGGGACTGCCCAGAAAACCGAATCGATTGCGGAGGGTATTTTCTATGTACTTCCTGTAGTAAGCGGGCAGTTTCCCGCTGGTGACGAATTTGAAGGTGGGAGGACGATGTCCAACCTGCTTTATATCGTAAATCCGTACCGGTGGCCTGTTGCGGGAGAATGCCTCCTCCAGGGCATCGTACAGTTCGTCCTTCCTCAGTTGTTTGCTGTACTCCTTGAAGACGACGGGTATAAGGGATTTGAGTTGCTCTATCCCCTCCCCAGTGACCGCGGAGGTGAACACGAAGGGAGCCCATTTGACGAATGCGAGTTCGTGATTGAAGTACCTGAAAACCTCTGCCCTGAGTTTCTTCGGAATCAAGTCCACTTTATTCAGAGCCACTATAAGCCCCTTGTACTCCTTTTCCGCCAGCCCCACTATCTTCTTGTCCACGTGCGTCACCTTCTGAGTGGCATCCAGGACTGCCACCAGAATATCCGCATAGGAGACGCTTCTGCTGGTCCGCACGTAGGAATAGTACTCCAGGTCATCGTGGAATCGACGCCTTATGCCGGCGGTGTCTATGATAATCATGTCCGGAAGTTCCAGGTCAACGGAATCCCGGGTGGTCCCCTCCACCTCCGAAACGATGCTCACCCTGTCCCCCGCGATGGCGTTGAATATGGAGGATTTCCCCACATTGGGCCTCCCCACTATGGATACGCGGGGCTTCTTGGGATACCTGTGATACTCCGGAATGGCCTCGAAACCCCTTTCCCGAAGGTAGGAAGTCAAATCCTCCATCAGCTCCCCTATACCCAGATTGTGGGCAACGGAAATCTCGTACAGTCTGTCGAACCCCAGGGCATAGTACTCCGATGAGGAGAAATCCTTCCTGTCGGACTTGTTGACGGCAACGAAGACCTTCTTACCGGACCTCCTGAGCAAATCGGCCAGTTGATAATCGAGAGGGGTGGGCTCCGTGGTACCGTCCACCAGGAATATTACGGCATCCGCCTTCTCTATGGCCCTCTCTATGCTCTTGAGCACCTCTCCGTAAAGGACATCCATATCCTCCTCGGGGAGCAGTCCTCCGGTATCCGTCACGTAGAAACTCCAGTCCTGCCAGTACCCGATTTTGGTAAGAGCATCCCTCGTGACTCCAGGCCTGTCCTCCACTATGGCCAGGGGCTTCTTAACGAATCTGTTGAAGAGGGAGGACTTACCCGTGTTAGCCCTCCCAACTATGGCTATTCTCGGGAGTCTATGGACTTTTCTATCTTCTTTACTTCTTTCTTCTTCCCGTAGCATTGCTCGAACTCCAGAGTGACCTTCTTCACGGGAACCCTGTCTATGGAAACGAAGACCCCCGGATACGTTATTACCTGAATGACCATGGAGCCGGGCTCGGGGCACTTCTCCACAGCATGAATCACGAGATGGCGCTCCTTCTTGTTGTACAGTATCCTCTCAACGCCAATCGAATACCCCCCTGTGGGACGCATCCCGGAGAAGACCCCTATGAGCATCTGCCTGGAAAAGTCGAACCTGGGAATTTTTTCCTTTCCCGGCATGGACCTGTGTTTGTGATAGAAGTTCAGAAGGGAATCCTCCGAATCGATTATGACGAACATGGGACTGCTGTCCACCTTCACCCTTATGCCTTCCACCACCTGGAACTTCAATTCCTGGTAGGTGTTGGCCTTTGAAGAAAATGCCATGATAAACAATGCCATCATTTCCCCGACTCCAGTTTCTCGAATGCCTCATCCGTACTGTTTACGCTCATGAGGAAGTCCTTCGCCCTCTGGAACATCTTATCGTACCTGAGAGAGGCCCTGTATCTTCCCTTGGTGCCATCGAATATCTCGGAGATGTAGATGTCGAGGAACTTCTTTATGTTGTCGGAGTACAGTTCCAGTTCTTCCTTTATGTACCTGTCCTCCTTCGCCTTGTCGCTATTGAGGACGTACCTGACGAAATCCTGGAATATGGCATCGTCTATCTTCTCAGGAGGCGAATCGTGGGAGGCCTTGTAATCAGAAGCATAAGACCAGAAGAGGCCATCTGCGATGAGTTTCTGAACGATGACGGGCTCCCTATCGTACTGCATCACTATGTCGGGTACTATGCCACCCCCGCTGTAAACCTTCCTTCCGAGCCTCTTGGTGAAGAACACCAGGTGCTCCTTCTTGTCCTTCTTCTCCTTCCTCTCCTTGAGGGTGGTCGTGGTCCTGTCTATGGAACGCCCGGATGGGGTATAGTATCTGGCCGTGGTCAACTTTATTGCATAGTTGCCCTCGAGGGGAATGAGCCTCTGAACGGAGCCCTTTCCATACGTGGTATCCCCTATGAGCACCGCCCTGTCCCAGTCCTGAAGGGCACCGGCCACTATCTCGGAGGCACTCGCAGAGCCGTAATCCACCAGAACCACCACGGGCACCTCGAATTCCACTTCCGGCTCCTCCTCAGCCTTGTAATACTCATCGCTGTCGGGAGCCCTTCCCCTCACCAGGACTATCATGTTGCCCTTATCGAGAAAGATGTTGGCCACCTGAACGGCCTCGTACAGTATGCCTCCGGGATTTCCCCTCAGGTCCAGGATGAATTTCTTCGCTCCCCTGCTCTTGAGTTCCTCTATCCTATCCTTCAACTGGGAAGCGGCTCCGGTGCTGAACTGGGAGAGCCTCACATATCCGATATCTCCATCCACAAGGGTATAGTAGGGTACGAGGGGCACCTTGATGATTTCGCGCGTGACCTCGAAGGTCAGGAGTTCATCCACTCCCGGTCTGACCACAGTTATCTTCACCTTGGTTCCGGGCTCGCCCTTTATCTTGTTGACCACATCGTTCAGGTCCCAGGAAGTCACATCCTCTCCATCCACCTTCACTATTATATCGCCGGGAAGGAGACCGGCCCTCTGGGCGGGAGAGCCGTCGAATACGCCAGTTATGACCACCCTTCCGTCCTGCTGCATCACCTGCATTCCGACTCCGCCGTAAACTCCGGATGTGTGGGATTTGAAGCTCTCGAAGTCCTCGGGAGTGAGGAATTCGGAGTACGGATCCAGTGCCTTGAGCATACCCTTGATGGACTCCTCTATGAGAAGTGCAGGGTCCTCTTCATCCACGTAGTACTTCTGTATTATGCGAAGTGTCTGGTCGTAGAGCGACTGCATAAAGCGAACGCTCTTCGTGCCACCATTTCCCTGAACTGCATATCCGATTGCAATTCCCGCGAGGAGGGAAATGGTAAGCACCAATATGCTCTTAAAGCGCATAACCTACCCCCTTTTCCTTCATTTTCTGTCTCATGATATCCATAATTTTAGCGATTAATTTCTCCTCCGACATGGTCCCATCCAGGACCACATACCTGTCGGGGTTTTCCCGGGCCATCAGGAGATAACCCCTCCTGGCCCTCCTGTAGAAGTCAATCTCCTGAGAATCCATCCTGTTCTTCTCCCCTCCCCTGCTTTCGATTCTCCTGAGCATCTCCTCAACGCTGATATCGATTATGAATACCAGGTCGGGCTTGAGTCCCAGCGTGGCCTTCTCGTTCAACTCCTCTATGAATTCTATGGGTATGCCCCTGCCGTATCCCTGATACGCGACAGAAGAATCCCTGTACCTGTCGGATATAACGATGTACCCTTCCTCGAGGGCGGGGATTATGGTCTTCACGGTGTTCTCATACCTGCTGGCCATGAGGAGGAAGAGTTCCGTCATGGGCTCTATGGGGAGGTCCCTCTGGAGGATGACTTCCCTTATGGCCTCCGCAGTTCGGGGTCCGCCGGGCTCCCTCGTGGTTTTGAAAGGGATACCCCTCCTTTCGAGCTCGCGAGAAAGTCTGTGCATGAGGGTGCTCTTACCGGCACCCTCTATACCCTCGAAAACGACGAAGAATCCTCTCACTTACCTGGAGTACTTCTTAATCCACTCCTCCAGGAGCTCCTTGGCCCTGAAGTCAGGTATCTGCTTGGGAGGAGACTTGAAGAAGTATGCGGAGGGCTCGATTATGGGTCCCGCCAGTTTGTTGTTGAGGGCCAGTTTTGCAGTCCTTATGGCATCTATCATGACACCGGCGCTATTGGGGGAATCCCAGACCTCCAGTTTCAATTCTATGTTGAGGGGCACATCTCCGAAGGTCTGACCCTCCAGCCTTATATAGGCCCACTTCCTGTCCTTGAGCCATGCCACGTAGTCGGAAGGTCCTATATAGACGTTCTCCTCTCCGATGTCATAGGGAAGGAGGCTGGTAACGGCCTGAGTCTTGGACTTCTTCTTGGAGGAGAGCCTCTCCCTCTCGAGCATGTTCAGGAAGTCGGTATTACCTCCCACATTGAGCTGGGCAGTCCTCAGGAGTTTAACACCCCTATCGAGGAAGAGCTGGACCAGGGTCCTGTGGACGATGGTGGCTCCCACCTGGGACTTGATGTCGTCTCCCAGAATGGGCACCCCCGCCTCCTCGAACTTCCCGGCCCACTCGGGGTCCGTGGCGAGAAACACAGGGATACCGTTGACGAATGCGGCCCCTGCCTTGATTGCAGCATCCGCGTAGAACTTGGTGGCCTCCTCGCTCCCCACCGGGAGGAAGTTCACCACCACATCCACCTTCAGGTCCCTGAGGACCTGAACCACATCCACGGGCTCCTCATCGGATTCCACTATGGCATCCTTCAGGTACTTGCCCACTCCATCCAGGGTGGGTCCCCTGTAAACCTTCGCTCCGAGGTGGGGTACATCGGAGAACTTGTAGGTGTTGTTGGGAGGAGCGAATATGGCTTCCGAAAGGTCCTTGCCCACCTTCCTGGCATCCACATCGAAACCGGCAACGAACTGAACGTCGGAAATGTGGTATCCACCCAGGTTAACATGCATGATACCGGGGATGAAGTCCCCCTCTTTTGCGTCCTTGTAGTATTCCACTCCCTGCACCAGACTGGATGCGCAATTTCCCACACCAACGATAGCAACACGGATCTTGTCGCTCATACCCTTCCTCCTTTTTCATAAATCGTTAAGTAATGTATGCAGGAAATTTTAAAGGGTTAGCAACCAGCGCAGTATAGTCCTAACTCCAAAGCCAGTAGCGCCGTAGGTGTAGTAATCCACATCCTCGGAAGTAAATGCGGTACCTGCTATATCCACGTGGGCCCACCTATCGGGAAAGTCCACGAAGTGCCTCAGGAACATGGCGGCACTGATTGCACCACCCCAGCGGAATTCTGCCGTATTCTTCAAATCGGCCACCCTGCTCTTCATCTTCTCGCCCAGTTTCTCGTCGAAGGGCATGGGCCAGAATCCCTCCCCCTCGATTTCCCCGTAATTCATCAGAGCCTCCCTTATGTCTGCACTATCCGTGAAGAGACCTGCTTTGTAGGGTCCGAGGGCAACCATTATGGCTCCCGTCAGGGTGGCGAAGTCCAGAATGTAATCGACATTGGGAAAGTGTTTGCTCACATAGGACAGGACATCCGCCAGGGTCAGCCTGCCCTCGGCATCGGTATTGAGTATCTCTATGGTCTTCCCGTTGTAAGCCCTGACGATATCACCGGGCTTATCCGAATTGCCGTCGGGCATATTCTCCACTGCAGCGAAGAAGGCATGGATTTCCACCTCCGGCTCGAAGTAGGAGAGGGCCTTCATCACACCCAGGACGGTGGCACTGCCCGCCATGTCCATCTTCATGGTCTTCATTCCCTCGTATGTCTTGATATTCAGACCACCGCTGTCGAAGGTGACGGCTTTCCCCACGAGGGCAATCCTCCTGCGGGTCCTCTCCGGTCTGTAGGTCAGGTGGACAAAGTAGGGCTCTCTGGAGGAACCTTTTCCCACGTAGAGGATGGCATTCATCCCCATCCTTTCCATCTTCTCCCTGTCGAATACCTCTATATCGAAACGGCCATTCTCTCTCGAAATCTCTATGGCCACATCCCTCAGGGTCTCCGGATATATGACGTTGGGGGGCTCGTTGACCAGGTCCCTGGCGAAGTTGGCTGCCTCCGAAAAGTGAAGGCCCTTCTTTATCTCACCGTAAACGCCGTTGGGGTCGGATGAGATGAGGTAAACGGTCTTCACCCTGAAGGGTTTCTCGCTCAGGTATTTGTCGAAAACATAAGAGGCCAGACCCGCTCCTTCCGCCAGGAAGAAGAAGGTCTCTTTCTCCTCATCGGGGGGAATAATGGCTATGGAATCGATTCTGTACTCACGGGCGATGCGTATGGCTCTTGCCACGTATTTCCTCAAACCCTCGGGCCCTCCGGATACGGGTATGGCATAGACGATTTTCCCCTCGCGGAAGGCAAATCCCTCTTTATTCCCCTCTATGGACACGCCCATCTCCCCTTCCCTGCCCCGGGGGATGAACACGATTTTCACGGGAAGTTCGAAGGGGCTTTCGTTCGTCGATTCTACGGTAATCATGGGCAAATTTTAAACGTCTAAAACCACCTCAGTCCAGGAACTTTGTTGACGGTGTATATTATCCGGAGTCTCAAATCCCCCAGGCTGTCCACCTCCGCGGTATCCGCCCTGAAGAGGAGGAAGTAATCTTCGGGACTCCATCCCAGGGTATCGGGCGAATACCAGAGCACGTACGTGGAATCCACCCAGAACTTTATGGAGTCCAGTTCGGGCAGATTGACAACGGGCAGACTGGTGAGGGAATCCACCCTGTGGTCGCTTATCTGGTCGAAGTATCGGGATGCGGAGTAGAGCCACAGGGAATCCAGGTCCGATTCAGATATGCCCGAGCCCATGGAATCGGTGCTCTTCGCAAGGAAAACGAAGAAGTACTGGTAGGATGCAGTATCGGTCAATCCCTTTATGGCGAGGAGCCCCGCAGACATGGTAAACCCCTCTACCTGTGGTCTCACGTACAGGGTATCCGTGTAGAGAAAATCCGCCGAGGATTTGGATGTCTCCGTCTCATCTCCCAGGCCGGTGGCCTTTAGGACTATGGTTTCGAAGTACGGGACAGTTATGGATGTATCGGTTCCCTCCCAGTAGAGGACTCCATCCAGATAAATCGAGTAGTAGTCCACCCCCTCCACCGGAGCCCAGTAGAGGACGAGGGAATCTCCCGTTCCTGCTGCCTCGTAATTCAGGAACACGGGGTTACCGGGAAGCC
>WGAQ01000021.1 GCA_015494735.1 Caldifarciminota bacterium
AAGGACTTCCATGGAAAGGGTATCGTAAGACCAGTCCCCATTCAGAACGAAATACCTGTCCCTGTTCAGAGCAGCAAATACAATCATGTAAGGGGTTATACCATGGCTTTCCCGCCAGTGATACACGATTCCATCCGCTTCCAGAACACTATCCACCAGTTTACCGTTGGATACGGCAAACCATCCATAGGGGACTTTTATACGGGCATCCACAGTATCCACTTTCTCGTACAGGTTATCGAATACGGGAAGCCAGTTACGGGTCCCGTAGTACTCCGAATGGGTATATACAGCCGAATCCTCCCAGTGCATGCCCACATAGAAGTCGGAGCCCCATGCGAATGAGGGCCTCGCATAAGCATGGCCATGGTAATGGACTTCCACCACGAACCTCTGACCGGAAGTCACGGTGTAGGGAAGATGGACCACGACGAAAGTATCCCCCACCGTGTAGTGGGACGGATGAATCGTATCCCCCGCAAAGATGAATCTTATGCTGTCGATGGTTATGTCGTTTCCATAAATCGAATCCCTCAAAATGAAGTTGAAGTAGATACTATCCGTGGCATCCACCGCCTCCACTGTCATGCGATTGTAAGAGGAAAGGAGGGAATCCGCCACCATATCGGGCCGGATGAAGTAGTCGTACTTCCTCATGCGGAAGGACTTGTACGGAATATCCACTGCGGAATATATGCCGGGGTTTCCCCGAATACCCGCATGCTCGAATAAATGCACGGAAGACAGTATAAAAATGCCCAGCATCGGGATATTTTAAAGGAAGGTCAGGAATGGCTCCTTCCGATGAGTCTGTCGTAAGCCCTCAGTATATCCTCCCTGCTCAGTATTCCAAGGAATCTTCCATCGTCGAATACGGGAAGTTCATCGTATCCGTATCGAATAAGCATCTTCAGGGCCGAGTGGAGGTCCATATCGGGATTTATACGGGGAACGATAGTCTTCATCACGTCGGCCACCAGCATGGCTCTGCCCATATTGCTCACAGCCCCCTCCAGTAGCATGTCCTTTATGTCCTTCTCGAAGATGAAACCCACGACCTTTCCTCCCTTTACCACGGGAAAAGTGGTCTGATCGAGGCGGGCGGTGGCCAGATGGAGGGCGTGCTCCAGAGTGTCGTAGTAATCGAGATACACGATGTCCTTTCTCAGAGGTATATCCTTCACCCTCACCTTCTCCAGTATGTCCACCTTCAGGTCATCCTCGTGGGCGGGAGACTGGAATCTGGAGAAGAGTTGCTTTTCGAAAAGGCCCCTGTATCCATTGAGGAAGAACGAAAGGAAGGACACCACCAGTGCCGGAAGGATCAGATGATACTTCCCCGCCAGTTCGAGGGCCATGAAAACGGATGCCATGGGTGTATTGGACACCGCCGAGAAGAAACCTGCCATGCCTATGATGGTGAATGCAGGAATACTGCCCGCATCTATGAATCCCCACATGTGAAGCACCTGAGCGAACAGATTTCCGGAAAGGGCCCCTATCACCACGGAAGGAGCGAAATAACCTCCGGAATTTCCGCTTTTGAGAGTGAGACCCGTTGCAATCATCTTCAGAACGATGACCAGAACCAGATAATGGATGGGAACGTGTCCGAAGATGACGCTCTGGACGTAATCGTAGCTGTCCCCCGCCACCTGTGGAAAGAAGTAGATGATGACACCGGTGAGGAAGGCACCCAGAACGGCCTTCTCCACGTATCCGATGCGAAGTCTGGAGAAAATGGATGCCATCATGCGCTGGGTGTGGATAAAGAGGATGGCCATCAGGGAAACGAAAATCGCGAGAAGGAAGTAGAAGTGAAGTTCCCTGACATCGAAACTGACACCCGGAACCCTGAATACGGGAGACCATCCGTGGAAGAGGCCGAATACAGTGTATGAGATTACGCTGGCGATGATAACATATCCCAGGTCCTCCACCTCCATATCCGGCCCCCTGTAAAGCACCTCCACGGCAAAGAATGCCCCACCGATGGGCAGGCGGAATATGGCCGCCGCGCCGCTCGCAGCCCCCATAACCAGAAAGAGTCGCATCCTCCTGCGCGGAATCCCCATCCACTTTCCTATGGCGGAGCCTATACTGGCTCCTATGAGGGTTATGGGGCCTTCTTTTCCACCGGAGCCGCCGGTGGCGATGGTCAGAATGGTGGTAATGGATTTATAGAGGGCGAGGGATGGAGGCAGATATCCGTTCCGGTAGTGGAATGCCTCTATATAGACATCCACACCTCCCCCCTTCGATAGGGGCGAGAATCGGTATATTATCAGCGCGGAGAGGAGGGCCCCGACCGTTGGCAGTATAAGATAGAAGACCCTGTAGCTGAAGGTCAGTTTCACCGTCACATTGTAGAATACCCAGTCGAATGCGTACTGGAACAGAGCCGCAAAGGAGCCCACGATGGCCCCTATGAGCATGGCCCAGGATATTGTTATGAGGGTGGGAGGTACCCTGAAACCTACGAGCGTTTTAAACAGTTTCGCATACTGGTCCGTCAGGGACTCCCCCCTGCTGCTATCCCTTTGCATTGCATTCGATATTCAAACTCAATACTCCTTTTTGGACTGGGCATCCACAACCGCCATTATGGACAGGTTGTATATGGCTTCCACGCTGTCCCCCTGCTGAACTATATGGGCTGCCTTCTTGAGACCCATAAGGAGGGGCCCGATGGCTATACCGTCAGCCAGTTTCCACAGGAGTTTATAGGCACTATTTGCGCTATCGAGGTTCGGGAATATGAGGATATTGGCCCCCTTATCCCTGAGATGACTGAATGGATACAGATGGTTGAGCAAATCCACATCCACAGCCACATCCGCCTGCATCTCCCCATCGGCCAGTATTTCCGGATGGCGGGATGAGAGGATTTCGAATGCTCTCCG
>WGAQ01000022.1 GCA_015494735.1 Caldifarciminota bacterium
CTGACCTGAGTGGAGTGTGAACTGGGAGTGGGAGCAGTATTCCAATGGTGAGCACTGCAGTTCCCATCTGACCTGAGTGGAGTGTGAACTGGGAGTGGGAGCAGTATTCCAATGGTGAGCACTGCAGTTCCCATCTGACCTGAGTGGAGTGTGAACTATTATGAAGCGGTGATTACAGCTGTGCAGGTGATTGAGTTCCCATCTGACCTGAGTGGAGTGTGAACTTTTAAAACCCGTTTAAACCCGTTCAAATTCGTTTAAGTCCCTATCTGACCTGAGTGGAGTGTGAACGCAGGAGCCATGCGGGAGGGCTCTTGGGATTGGTGGGTCCCCATCTGACCTGAGTGGAGTGTGAATTATGACGGGGCTGGTCTGGAATATGTGGATGAGTATAGTCCCCATCTGACCTGAGTGGAGTGTGAACCGGTGTAGCTGGCATGCGGCGGGATGGTGGAACCCGTTCCATCTGGTTTTGCAGGAGGAAATCGAATAGATGTTTTGTGAAGGCAGAAAGGTCTTCTCCGGTTATATGAATCGTATTAACCCATGGGAAGAAGCGGGATTCGGGATGGGCTCTTTCCGGATGAACATATCCCCCGGAAAACTTTAACATTAAGACCCTGATGAGCGAGCGGAAGGTTCTGGGAATAACAGTTGGTCAGATTACACCCTATCGCCTGAGGTTTCGCAGTACGCAGCCACCCCGTGTGGGGCAATTCGTAATTGTGGAGAGCGAGGGGAAGCGGTATCTCGGGCTGGTTTCGAGCACTTTTTCGGAGAATCCTTATCTTTCGGATATTGCATTGACACCGCAGTATGTGGAGAGGACCAATCGTCTTACGGGGAACAGGGTCGTGTACGAGGCCACGGTGAATATTCTGGGTGAAATATCGGAAGAGGGAATCTCCACGCTGAAATCTCCTCCAGTTCCCGGAATGCCGGTCTATGTGGCGGATGTGGAGACCCTGTGGGAGGTGTTCAGGGCCAGCGATGAGCGCCACGTCCGGATAGGGGTCCTGCTTTCCAATCCGGAAGTCCCCGTCCATATAAATCTGGAGCAGGCGGTCCTCAGGCACATGGCGGTTCTGGCCGTGACGGGCGCCGGAAAATCCAACACCGTGGGCGTCCTCCTGGAGAGAATTGCGGAAAAGAACGGAACGGCCCTGATACTGGACATCCACGGGGAATATACGAACCTTAAACTGGATAATGGACAGGTAAATGTAATAGAGCCGGTCATAGACCCGGCCCTTCTTGACCTCGATGAGCTGGCTGGATTGCTGGGAATAGACATGGATTCCGCTGCCCAGATGTACTACCTCCTCAGCGTGGTGAAGGATAAGGTGGATGATAGATGGTTTTCCGGTTCCGGGGATGCGGAGGATAACGATTTCGATTCCTTCATGAGACAGGAGAAGGATTACCTGAAAGAACTGGAGCACGAATTGAACAATATCCTCGAGGATAAGGAAGAGAGAGGGGTTTACGGGAGAGATACCATCACCCGCCTCCTCAATCGATTGAACCTCCTGTCCCGCCGATTCAAATCACTGTTCAGGAATAATGCCACCCCCCTGCTGGACATGATTAAAGAACATCAGATAAACGTCCTCAACCTGAGCGGTCTGGACGAGGACAAATCCGACGTAATCATATCCCACATACTTTACAAGGTCCTGAGGGACAGGAAGGGGGATGTGGATAGACAGAAACTCAGGGCTCCCATAGTTGTAATTCTCGAAGAAGCCCATCTATTCGCATCCCGCGGGCGGAAGACCCGCTCCAGATATGTGCTTAACCGGATTGCAAGGGAGGGACGGAAATTCGGAGTGGGGCTCTGGCTGGTATCGCAGCGCCCCAAGGGACTGGACCCGGACATCCTCTCCCAGATGAATAACATGATAATCCTCAAACTGGTGGAGCCCGAAGACCAGGCCCACGTTCAGAGGTCATCGGAAATGCTCAGCAGGGAACTGGTGGAGTATCTGCCAGCCCTCAACCCCGGAGAAGCCATAGTCATCGGCAATATGACCCGTATTCCCCTGCTGGTACGCATCGATAAATCCAGAGCCAAGATGAAAGGGCAGGACCCTCCCGTCATATCCAGCTGGAAGAAATCGGAATCCGGAAAAAAGGGCAATCGATTCCTCGATGACCTCGTTTGAGTTTAAACTTTTAGTAGATGATTAGATTGTCCAATAAAGCCGAGTATGGGATAAGAGCCCTGATAAGGCTCTCCATGAAGGGGAACCTGACCACCCGGGAGCTGGCCTTTATGGAATTCATACCGGAAAGATTCCTGGAGCACATAATGAAGGACTTCAAGGATGCCGGTATAGTAATCGGGAAAAGGGGACCGAAAGGTGGATACGTCCTCGCCAAAAAACCCTCCGAAATAACCCTTGGCGACATAATAAAGGCCCTCGAGGGGAAAACTGCTATCGTTAAATGCCTGGACGATGAGAATGCGTGCAGTCTCGTGGCATTCTGCGTTATGAGGAGCTTCTGGAGGAAGGTCCAGGACCAGCTGGAAAAGGCCTTCTACAGCATCACCCTTCAGGACATCCTGGACGACATCAAAAATGAAAGACTACTTACGGATAGCTGAGAAGGCTGCTCTCGTCGGTGGGAACATACTCAGGTACTACTTCGAGCATCTGAAGGAACTGGATGTTCGGGAAAAGGCGAGGAACGATTACGTCACGCAGGCTGATATAGAGAGCGAAAGGGCAATCCGCTCCATCATAAGTTCGGCCTTCCCCGACCACATGATAGTGGGTGAGGAGGAGGGGATTTCCGGAAGGGGCAGATATGTGTGGTATGTGGACCCTCTCGATGGCACCAAGAACTTCATGAGGGGTCTGGATGTCTTCGGAGTCTCCATAGCCCTGGAGGTGGATGGCCAGCTGGTGCTGGGTGTCGTGTATTCGCCCGTGAGGGATGAATTCTACCATGCCCTTCGTGGAGAGGGGGCCTACAAGAACGGAAAGCGCATATACGTCAGTGGAAAGAAGGAGCTGAGGGGCTCCTTTCTGGCGACGGGTTTTCCTCACAGGAGCGGGGATGTGGTTGAGGTCTACATAGAAACCTTTCGGGCTTTTTCCAGAGACACCACGGGCATAAGGCGTATGGGCTCTGCGGCAATGGACCTGTGCATGGTGGCGGAGGGAATATTCGACGCCTTCTGGGAATACCATCTGAAACCATGGGACATAGCGGCAGGTATCGTGATTGTGGAAGAGGCCGGTGGTGTTGTGAGCGACTTCAGGGGTGGAAAGGGTTATCTGAAGACGGGCAACGTTCTGGGTGCCGCATCACCTGAATTGCATCGGGAGATGCTCGAAGTGCTCAGAAAGTATGATAGATAACGCAGTGAAATTCCTCAGGGACAGGTTTGGCATAGAGATTCCCGGTGAGTATGGTCTCGTGGACAGAGGGGACATCTGGATTGTGGCAAAGGAACTTCTGGACTTTGATGAGCGGATAAGGGTCAACAGATACGGAATCCGTCTGGTCAGGGTCTTCAAAAAGGGGATGAAACTTACTACCTCCGGCGCTCAGGTGATAGGTCATTTGGCGACGAAGAACGTGGTCCATCTGGAGAAGTGGGAGGATGTGGTAAAACTGGTGGAAGGGGGAAATGTGGTGGGGCAATTCCCCGTGGAGAGGGGGCAGGTTATCGTGAAGTACGGTGATGATATAATCGGGATTGCCCTGTACGATGGAGTGAAACTGAAGAGCCAGATTCCATCTTCCAGAAGGATAGGCCTGAAGAGGGAATGAACTACGCATACCTTTCCCTGGGTTCCAATCTCTTCGACAGGATGGGCAATCTCAGGAGGGCCATTCGGAGGATGGGGGATTTCGGGGAAATCATCGCCGTCTCATCCGTTTACGAGACCCAGCCCCATGGGTTCGAATACCAGGGTTCTTTCCTCAATATGGTGGTCCTGATATCTTTCCCTGACGGTCCCTATCGTCTCCTGGAAGTCGTGGAGAAAATCGAGATGGGCATGGGGAGAAAGAGGCCCTTCCCCAATTCCCCGAGAATCATCGATATCGACATCCTCTTCTTCGGGCATCTGAAGGTGGACAGCCCCGACCTCACCATACCCCACAGGGGCTTTTACAGGAGGAAATTCATGTACCTTCCGGCCCTGGAGGTGGCCTCCATTGGATTCAGGGGTTTCTGGAGGGATGAATTCGACCCCCATGATGGATGGATAAATCTGTATCGCGCGAGGTCCCCGGGCGGGAGAGCGGTTAATTTTCTTTGATATGAGGGAATTTGCTGCCTCTTTAAACTTCCACCGTGGTGATAATCTGTCTCCTTTCCGGAGCTCCGGCATTTCCCAGTGCGCAGGGGTATGGGGCTGAATCTGCAGGGGGCAGGGGAGGAGTCGTCCTCGAGGTCACCAGTCTGGAGGATGCGGGATATGGTACCCTGAGGTGGGCGGTGGAGGAGAACACCGGTCCCAGAACGGTTGTGTTCCGGGTGAGCGGGATTATTACACTTCGCTCTCCCATAAGGGTGGATGCCCCCTATATTACCATAGCCGGTCAGACATCCCCCGGTGGCATCACCATAAGGGGAAAGGATATGGACTATGCTCTGATGGAGATACGGACCCACGATGTGATTATCCGTTATATCCGGATGAGGCCGGGACATCGGGCCCCCGACTGCTCAGCCATAAGGATAGATGATTTCGAAGATGGGGACAGCATATACAACGTGATACTGGACCACCTCTCCATATCCTGGAATACGGACGAGGGAGTTTCCATATACGGAGCCGACAATGGGATATCAGGGATTACCGTTCAGAATTCCATCTTCTCCGAGCCTCTGTCTGTTCATCCGACGACCGTTCTGACCGGAGGGAACGATTCTGCTCAGGCTTCCAGAGTGGTGAATGTGGATTTCCACCATAATCTTTTCCTCACCACCGGCTACAGGAATCCCCTCGTGAAAACGCCATCGTTTCGATTTATCAACAATCTGGTTTATAACTGGCGCTTCTATGCCGTGCAGGTAATAGGCGGTGTGAATGCGGATGTGGTGGGCAACATTTTCATCAGGGGACCTCTGGATACCGTGTACATGTACCATTCCATCACTGCTTCCTCCGCCCATAATACGGATGCCGTAGGAGGCAAGCCGTCCCTGTACGTGAGGGACAACATCGGGCCATATAATCCGGACCCATCGAATGATAACTGGGTGATGGTCTATGAGGTTACCGGGGAAAACGGCTCCCAGGTGGGGCCGGCTCCCGATCTATGGAGAAGGTCGGGTCCCCTTCCAGGGGCGTTGTATCCGGTGGAAATTGCTTCCGTCGATACGCTGGAAAGCATGCTGTTGCCGGCATCGGGTGCTTCCCGCAGGGTGGATGGGTGGGGCAGGATGGTGGATGCCCGCGACAGTGTGGACAGGAGAGTCATTTCGGATTTCCTTTCCGGAAGGGGCTTCGTCCCGGACAGCGAGGAAGAGGTTGGGGGTTTCATTTCCATGCCCTCCCTCGAGCCCTATCCCGATGGAGACCACGATGGTATGTCGGATATATGGGAGGATGCAGTGGGGCTGGACAGAAGTAATCCCTTCGATGGGAATGGCCATGACTTTTCGCCCATTTATACGAATCTGGAGGTTTTCCTGAATGGTCTGAGGCCCGTATTCCTGATGGACCCGGAGAAACCCGTAAAGGGGAAGTGCCTGTTCGATGTGGTCGGAAGGAAACTGTCATCCGGCCCCGGCACGGGCATCTGCATATATTCATCCGGGAGAGGTTTCAGGCCATTTATGAAGTGGAACCATCGATGAGCTCTTCCACACTCTCCACGATGAAGGGCATCACCTCATCGATGAAGGCGGGACCGTAGTGGGCCACCATGTCCCCTCCGGTGATGATGATTCTCCTCTCCTTCACGGATTCCGTCCCGCCGAGACCCAGTTCAACATACCTTTTCACCAGCTCTTCTACGCCCGGCCTGCTCTTCCTCATGGGTTTGGGCTCGTAAATTATCAGCTGGGGATTCTTCTCTGCGGCTATTTCGTAAGGGGTCTGGAAATAGCTGGCATATACATCGGCGAAAATGTTCTTCAGACCCATGAAATCCAGGGCATGGTTCAGGAAAGAGGCATTCCCTATCGTGTATTCCGGATGCAGGTCTATTTCCACCATGACCCTCAGGGATGGCAGTTTCTTTCTGTATGCATTCATCAGCTCGAAGAGTCTTTCGCTCTCCCTGTATGCATTCTCCATTTCCCTGACCACAGCACCCACCCGGACGATGTTATCCAGGATATCGTAGAGGGTGAAGGGCAACTTTATGGGATACACCGGATATCCCCTCCGAAGAAGTTCCAGTGTGGTCCTCCTCTGGGCCCCCGTAGTGGTCAGTATCAGGTCCGGCTTTAACTCACTCAACCTGCGTTCGTTTACTTTCAGGTATGCCCCCACGCGCGGTTTCTCGTCCGATTCCGGAGGCCTTCTACAGTAGAGGCTCACACCCACGACCCTTTCCCATGCCCCTATGCGATGCAGGATATCCGTGATATCGGGGGCCAGGGATACGATTCTCTCCGGATAATCAGGTACCTCCACGGTCTCGCCCAGGAATTCGTTGTATATTCTCATAGCAGTTCGTCTATGTTTTCGCTGCTCTCATCGGGGTGGTAATCGTAGTAGATGTTGTCCGTGAACTTGAAGGTTTCCCTGATGAACAGCATCTCCCCCTCTCCCTGGGGCCCATTCCTGTTTTTGGCCACTATGTATTCCGTCATGCTGTCCTCTTTTTCGTCGTCCCTGTACAGGAATATGACTATGTCGGCGTCCTGCTCTATGGCGCCGGACTCCCTCAGGTCGGAGAGCCTGGGTCTCTTATCTGCTCTGTCCTCCACCTTTCTCGACAGCTGGGACAGGGCGATTATGGGGATTCCGAGTTCTTTGGCGAAGTTCTTCAGGGTTCTGGTTATGTATGAAATCTCCTGCTGGCGGTTCTCCGTACGGCGTGCTTCCCCTATCAGGGATATGAGCTGCAGGTAGTCGATGGTAATGAGGCTTACCCCCTTTTCCCTCACTATCCTTCTGGCCCTTGCTTTGATTTCCAGAAGGGTGGTCGCCTCTTCATCCACATATATGGGGGCATCCTTCAGTTTGCTCACCGCCTCCACGAGTCTGGGGAATTCGCTGGAGGACACATCCCCTTTTCTCAATTTGATGCCCGAGATGCCCGATTCCATCGCAAGGAACCTCTGGGCCAGTTCCTGTGCAGTCATCTCCAGGGAGAATATGGCGCTGGGTTTCCCCATGTTGATGCTGTGATTGGCATGTATGTTGAGGGCAAAGGAGGTTTTACCCATTCCGGGTCTGGAGGCGATGATTATGAGCTGTCCCGGGAGGAATCCGCCCGTGAGCCTGTCCAGCCCCCGTATCCCGGTGGGGATGCCCATTATATCCTTCGTCTCGTTCTTCCGGGTTTCTATGGCCTTTATCTCTTCCTCCACCACCTCACCTATGTGGACGAAGCCCCTCCTCACGTCCCTCTCCCTGAGTTCTATGATGCGCTTCTCTGCGAAATCGAGCAGGGCATTGGCATCCATCGTCCCCTTCTGGGCTTTGCTCTGAATCTCGCTTGCCAGTTCCACCAGATGGCGGTACAGACTCTTCTGGAGCAGAAGTTCTATATGCTCGTCTATCAGTTTCGGGGACAGGGATGACTGGACGATGGAGTAGAGGTAATCCAGCCCTCCCACCTTTTCCAGCAGGTTCTTCCTGGCCAGATGCTCTTTCAGGAGCATGACATCAGCCACTTTCCTGTCGAACCACAGTTCCACCAGGGCTCTGAATATGATTCTGTGAACTTCACTTCCGAAATCTTCTGCCTTCAGGCGCTCTATTCCCGTGTTCAGGGCGCTCTCATCCAGGAGCATTTCCCCCAGAATGACCCTTTCCAGTTCCAGGTCCACCAGATGCGTATTCTTCTCGACCATTGCTCCATTACCGGATTAATCCAAACCGCAACAATTTCCAGATAAACCTATTGCCTCCTTATCTGTCGAAGAATTTTCTCACTATCATTACCGGAACCTTCGAACTGTAGAGGACTTCTTCCGCAAAGTGCCCCAGGAACTTCGTCCTTTCGTTGTGGCCCCTGTAGGAAAGGATGAGCATATCCAGGCCCTTCTCCTCCGCCCATCTGGACAGGGCGTACCCATCGTATCCTTCCTGAATGATATGCGGAATTATGTTCACATTGCCCATAATCTTGTTCAATTCTATATTGAGTTCTGCCAGGAGTTCATCCTTCAGATGCTCGTGTCCCTTTATGAAGGGATTGAGCCTGTTCCCCTCCAGAACGTGCACGTGGTAAAGGTCGGCGTCGAATGCTTTGGCGATGGCGACGCCCAGAAGAAAGGCATTCCTTGCTGCCCTCGAAAAATCCGTGGCAACGGCTATCTTCTCTATGGAAGGCGCTCTGTTGCCGGATGTAATAAGAACGTTGGTGGGGGACAGGGAAGCCACCTCGCTGGCCACACTTCCGATATAGTTTCCTCCCCTGCTGGGACCCAGCACCACCAGACTGGCCTTGTGGCTGTCCACGAAGTCCACTATATTCCAGTGGGGGTCTCCCTCCCTCAGATATATGTTAACTTCCTTCAGACCCTTTTCCTTCTGAATCTTTTCCTTCAGGTCGTTGAGTTTTCCGTGAATCTCCTCCTTAACCCTGTTGGCGTTTTCATCCAGTATGGTGGTCCATCCGAGGATTGCCCTGTAATAAGGGGGGACCGATTCGGCCACGTGAATCACGTCCAGGGTGGAGTTCATTTTGCCTGCTATATATGCGGCCCAATCGAGAGCCCTCTCAGAACTTTCGGAGAAATCCACACCCAAAACTATCCTGTGGAATATCTTCATGGCTCCATAATATTAAAGCCTTTCCCGATTGCGCAATTCTTCTTAAAATCGGGGAAGTCTGAACTTCTCACAGTCTTCCGGACAGAGAATGGGAAGTGAAAGCCCACTTTAAAATATTGAGACTGCCGAATTAAGCAAGGAGGTTGATTTATGGTGAAAGTCGGTATCAATGGTTTTGGAAGGATAGGAAGGGCTGTGTACAAGATTGCACGGGAAATCGGAAACTTCGAGGTGGTGGCTGTAAATGACCTGGCTCCTGCTTCCACGCTCGCCCATCTTCTGAAGTACGATTCCACCTACGGAAAGCTGGATGCGGATGTGAAGTCCACCGATGATTCCATTATAGTGGATGGGAAGGAGGTTAAGGTCTTTTCCTACAGGGACCCTTCCGAAATACCCTGGGGAGAACTGGGTGTGCAGATAGTGATAGAGTCCACGGGCCTCTTCAGGGAGAGAGAAAAGGCTGAAAAGCATCTGAGGGATACCGTTAAGAAGGTGGTTATAACGGCCCCTGCCAAGGGGGAGGACATCACGATCGTGATGGGAATCAATGAGGAGAAATATGACCCCTCTTCCCATCATGTTATATCCAATGCATCCTGCACCACCAATGCCTTTGCCCACATGGTGAAGGTACTCTACGACAACTTTGGCATAGAAAAGGGTCTCATGACCACTGTTCACTCCTATACCAACGACCAGAGGATTCTGGATGCTCCCCATAAGGATTTGAGGAGGGCCCGCTCTGCTGCCATCAACATCGTCCCCACTTCCACCGGAGCGGCAAAGGCCATCTTCAAACTGTATCCCGATTTGCAGGGGAGACTCGATGCCATGGCGATGCGCGTTCCGACCGAAACCGGCTCCATCGTGGACTTCGCTGTGATACTGAAGAAGGATGTGACGGTGGAGGAGGTGAAAGATGCATACAGGAAGGCACAGGGCAGGTATCTGGAGTACACGGAGGAGCCCATCGTGCTGAGAGATATAGTCAAGGACAGCCATTCCGTAATCATAGATGCCTCCCTCACGCAGGTCCTGGGAGGTAATTTCGTGAAGGTCTTCGGATGGTACGACAACGAATGGGGTTATTCCACCAGAGTGGTGGACCTGGTCAACTACATCATCGAAAAAGGAGGATTTTGATATGAGCAGGGTCCCCGAGGAACTTAAGTACTCGAAGGATCACGAGTGGGTGAGAGTGGAGGGAGATATAGCCGTCGTGGGAATCACCGATTATGCCCAGTCCGAACTGGGTGATATAGTGTACGTGGAACTTCCCCAGGTGGGAACCAGAGTTCAGAAGGGTGAAACCGTGGCAACGGTGGAGGCCGTGAAGACGGCTGCGGATGTCTATTCTCCGGTCAGCGGTGAGGTTGTGGAAGTGAACTCCGCCCTGGAGGAGCATGCGGAACTCGTGAACAAGGACCCCTATGGGGAGGGGTGGATAGTCAAGATAAAGATGAGCAATCCCGAAGAGTTGAATGAACTGCTGAGTGCCGAGGAATACAAAAAGTTGATAGGGGAATGAGAGATGGGGCGGAGTCCCGCCCCGCAATCGTAGAATCCTTCAGTACACGGTCACTTCTCCGAGGAGAATCCTCTTCCAGTACTCGGTGACTTCCTCCAGCTCTTCCCTGGCGATTTCCTCGATTTCCCTGTCTATTCCGGGAACCTCCTTCGAGAAGCGGACCTTCACGTCCATGACCTGCGGCTCGGTTATGGGTTTCCCAATCTGGCTCACCACGTAAACGTATGCCTCTTCCACCTCTTCGAGTTGCTCCACCACCTTTCTGGCCACCTCGTTGGCCAGGATGTTGTACAGTTTACCCACGTGGCTTATGGGATTCTTACCCGCCGGTGCCTCCAGGGACATGGGGCGATACGGGGTTATGAGGCCATTCACCCTGTTGCCCCTTCCCACCTGACCATCATCGCCCGATTCCGCCGAGGTCCCGGTGACGGTGATGTATACGCTCTCCTTTTCGGGAATATCTGCTGTGTTCACGAATACCTCCACGGGTCTGTCCGTGAGACTGGATGCAATCTCGAAAACCGTTTCTTTGATTTTCTCCTTCTTGTCCAGATAGTCCTGCAGATTGTCCACATACTTGTCCACGAAAGCGGCGGCGACGGTTATCCTGATTTTGTCCCCTATCCGGACGCCCATCACCTTTATGTCCTCTCCCAGATACGGATGGTCTTTCTTGAACTGCCCTGAATTGAGTCTGTTCTCCACCTCCATCACGATTTTCTCCAGCTGGGTGAAGGGGGCGAATCCGACTCCGAAGGAGGTGTCGTTGGACTCCGGAGGGATGCCTTTTTCGAAGGCTATATCGTACAGGGTCACCAGGTCCTTGCTGCCCGGCCTCACATTCAGGTCTATGGAAAGGTGATTCCAGTTGTGCACATCCACATTCGGGACGTTCTTCTGGAACCATTCCATCACCGTTTTCTCGAAGATTTCCCATATGGGAACGGTCTTCCCCTTCACTTCGAGGATGGCTCTCCCCACCAGTTCTATTTCTATCGGCTGGACCATCTCACCCCCGCCGAATCGGGGTCTGGACCTGCCCCCCACCAGAACCGCCTTATCCAGATTGTGGTGATATATCCTGCCGAACTCCTCCAGATAGAATTTGGACAGATTGATGCTGGTCTGCTCGGCTATCGCGTCGCAGATGGTGTCAGGATGTCCTATTCCCTTCCTCTCCACTATCTCCACCCTTTCCTTCTCCAGGGGTGGAAACTCCAGCCGTGTCACTCTTATCACTTTCGACTCCCTCCTTTTTTATCGTGTCTTCGGGCACTGTGTCCAGTATTTCCTCCACTATACTGGACAGGACCATCTCCTTCTCCTCCCTGGCCCTTGTTTCGACAGGGAGGATGTAGTCCTTTTCCAGCCTGTACTGGACCTTTATGGGGTGGGGCTCCTTCCCCACCATGAATCTCCTGAAGGGACTGTATAACGGGCCCTCTGTGTTTTTCCTGAATTTTTTCACGCTGGCATTGTAGCGGGTTATGGCTTTCTTCATGGAGGAGTCGAACTTCTCCGTCATGTAAACGTACAATCTGAGGGAGTCTATCCTCTCGTCTTCTGCTTCTACCCTGTCCAGGAAGTTCTTCAGATTGAAGATGTGGTTCTCGATGGGTGGAATGGATTCTACATCCTTTTCATCGTGGAATTTCCTGAGGCTGGAATCCATCCTCTCTATGAAGGAAGATTCCTCCGTGAAACTCCTCCTGTAGTAGGAGACCACGCTGTCCAGGGGCTCGTATCTCATTCCGGCAATCTTCAGGAGTTTCTCCTTTGCCGATTCCACTTCCCTCACTGCCATCTTAACCCTGTAGTATCCCCTGAGGAACAGGGTCAGGAGCACGATTACAACCGCTAAGATTGCAATGAACCTGTTCAATTTCAACTGGACAGCTCCAGCATTCTCTTTATGGGCAGGTATGCCCTTTCCATAACATCCTGTGGAAGGACTATTTCGTACTTCATCTCCCGGAGAGCATCCCTCAGTTTCTCTATCGTAATCATCTTCATGTATTCGCAGACGGCTTCCCTGTTGGCGGGGAGGAATTCCTTCTCAGGATTCTTCTTCTTGAGGGGGTAGAGTATCCCCACTTCCGTGGCGATGATGAACTTCTTCTTATCGCTCTGGGCTGCGTATCTAATCATTCCGCTCGTGGATAAAATTTTAACCTCTATACCGTTGTTCTTATCCATGAGGGAGGCGTTGTACAGGCACTGGCTGCTGCATCCGCACTCTGGATGTACCAGTAGTTCGGCATCCGGATGGGTCTCCTTCAGTTTCTTCATTTCCTCGTACGATAGTCCGGCGTGGACGTGGCATGCCCCTTCCCAGATATGGATGTTCTCCCTTCCCGTCACTCTCTTGACCCACATGCCCAGATACTTGTCGGGAAGGAGCAGGATTTCCCTGTCTTCCGGAATCGCATTTATCACCTTGACCGCATTGGACGATGTGAACACGTAGTCGCATTCGGTTTTTACATCTGCTGTCGTGTTTATGTAGCATACCACCACGGCATCCGGATGCTGTTTCTTCCATTCCCTCAGTTGCTCCACCGTTATGGAATTCGCCAGGGAGCAGCCTGCATTCGGGTCGGGAATCAGGACGGTTTTGTCCGGATTGAGTATCTTGGCCGTTTCTGCCATGAAGTTCACTCCGCAGAAGACTATGAC
>WGAQ01000023.1 GCA_015494735.1 Caldifarciminota bacterium
CGGAGGGTCCGGTCATTTCTGACTGTATTCATGGGAGTTCTGGGATTTCGAATCCCGGATTCCCCTATAAAATTTTCCCATGAGGAAGATCAAAAAGGTTGCCGTTTTAGGCGCAGGAACCATGGGATCCCAGATTGCTGCCCACATTGCCAATGCGGGATTTAACGTCCTTTTGCTGGACTTAAACAGGGATGTGGCTGCTGAAGGACTCAAGCGTGCCCTCAAGGCGAAACCTGCTGCATTCATGGATCCGGACTTCAAATTCCACATAGAGATAGGCGGATTCGATACCGATATGGAGAAAATCCGCGAAGCAGACTGGATTATAGAGGCAGTCGTGGAGCGTCTGGATATAAAGCGCAGCCTCTTCGAGAAAGTGGAGCAGCACATGAGGGAGGATGCCATCGTATCCACCAACACATCCGGTATCCCCATACATCTCATACTGGAGGGGCGCAGCGATACATTCAAAAAGAACTTCCTGGGAACCCACTTCTTTAACCCTCCGCGCTACATGAAACTCCTGGAAATCATTCCTTCCCAGTACACGGATAAGGAGGTCATCGATACAATAGTCAGATTTGCGGAGGATTATCTGGGCAAGGGCATCGTGTATGCGAAGGATACTCCCAACTTCATCGCCAACAGGATAGGGGTCTTCTCCCTCATGTACGCCCTGAGAGTGGCCCAGGAACTGGGTCTGACACCTGAAGAAATCGATGCCATCACGGGTAAACTCATAGGAAGGCCCAAGACGGCCACCTTCCGTCTGGCGGACCTGGTTGGTATAGACATCATAGCCCACGTGGCCAACAACATCTATGAACTGGCGAAGGACGATGAATTCAGAGACTTCTTCCAGATTCCCGATTTCCTGAAGAAGATGATAAACAGCAAACTCCTGGGAGACAAGACCGGTGGTGGATTCTATAAGAAGGTGGAAGGCAAGAGACTGGTGCTGGACCTGGAGACCTTCGAATACAGGGAACCCAGGAAGGCCCAGTTCCCCGAACTGGCTGCTATAGAGAATGAGCAGGACCTCAATAAGCGCCTCCAGATGATATTCAGGGCGGATGGTAAGGGTGTGGAATTCCTCAAGAGGACCCTCACGGCCACCCTCATCTATTCCGCCAACAGGATACCCGAGATTGCAGACACCATATACGATGTGGACAATGCGATGAAGTGGGGCTTTGCATGGAAACTGGGGCCCTTCGAAACCTTCGATGTGGTGGGCGTTGATGTGATTATGGAGCATGCGGAGAAGTACGGTCTCCTGAAGAAGAATCCCGAAATCGTCCAGAAGTTGAAGGGGAAGGGATACGAGAAGTTCTACAAAGATACCAGGCATTACTTCGATTACTACGATGAGGATTACAGGGAGATTCCTCGCAGGAAGGAAATCATCATCATCGACGAGATTCGCGACAGGACCATAAACAGGAATGCGGAAGCATCCGTCATCGATATGGGCGATGGAGTACTCCTCCTGGAATTCCACTCCAAGGGCAATGCTCTGGGATTCGGAACCCTCCAGATGCTCAATTACGCCATGGACCTCATGGAGGAGGAGGATAAGTACATCGGAATGGTGATAGGAAACAACGCCGACAGGACCTTCTCCGCCGGTGCCAATCTGGGACTGATGGCGATGGCCATAGGTGAGATGGCCTGGGATGAGATAGAAAGGGCAATCGACACCTTCCACAGGACCTTCATGCGCATGAAGTACTTCCCCAAGCCCATAGTGTCCGCCCCCTTCGGAATAACCGTCGGAGGTGGAACGGAACTCATAATGCACACTGCCCGCAGGGTGGCCCACGCTGAACTGTACACCGGTCTGGTGGAGGTGGGAGTGGGTCTCATCCCCGGTGCCGGTGGAAGCAAGGAATTCACCATAAGGGCCCTCAAGAGGATTCCGGAAACGGCCGAGAATCCGGACCCCGTTCCCATCTGGGCGGAATTCTTCAAGAACATAGCGATGGCCAAGGTTTCCACCTCTGCTTATGAAGCCTACAAGATGGGCATACTGAAGGATGGGGACATTATCGTGATGAACAGGGACTTCCAGCTCCACTATGCCAAGAATCTGGTCATAGGGCTGGCCAATGCGGGTTACACCCCGCCCCATGGTCCCGAGAGGGTTCGCGTCCTCGGATGGGATGGATATTCGGTGGTTCTTGCCCAGCTGGTGAACCTGCTGAGGGGTAAGTTCATAAGCGAATACGACCACTTCATCCTCACCCAGCTGGCCAGGGTCATGACGGGTGGCCCCGATGTGGCTCCCGGAACCCTTGTGGATGAGTGGACCATACTGCAGTGGGAGAAGGAGGCATTCCTGACCCTCATCAAGCAGCCCAAGACCCACGAAAGGATATTCCACATGCTCAAGTATCGCAAACCACTGCGCAACTGATGGAATTCGAAATGCGGGGCGTCGCCCCGCCTCTTATCCGTTATCTGTGAATAAGTGAGGCCCCGGGTACCCCACCGAATGGTATTCACAGAATCAAATCCTTCAGTTTTTCCCTTATGCGGGGCAATTTCATCCTTATCATGCCCAGGTTCGCATCCTTGGTGGTAATAAGGGCAAGGATGACCTCGTCCCCCACGCTGTAGCAGAATATCTTCCCCTCATCTGCCTCGATGAGCAGGTCCTGCATTTTACCCACATCCAGCTGCGGAGCCGCCTTCCTGGCGAGGATGGTCAGGGAGGAAACCATGGCGGCTATCCTGTTCTCCTCTTCCGTGGACTTTACATCGGAAGCCACGGGGAGACCATCCATGGTGGCAATCAGTATGCCCCTGACCCCCTTCAGGTCCCGGGATACCTCTTCGAATACTTTGCGAATTTCTTCTCCGAGATTCATATTTAACCTCCCCTTGAAACTGTGCAAAGTTTAAAGGTATGAGCCCTTTACATTCCGTGAACACCTTATGAAGCATTGCCACAACCGTGCATAACATCCTGGACTGGCTGGAAATATGCCGGCATGGATGGGGATGTCTTCGAATGTTTGTTGAGTGGATTTTTACAGTTTGTGTGGAAGAGGGGCAACTTCGCCCCTCAGCATCCGGATTCCTTTCTCCTCTTCTTTACCGGAGGCACGAACATGGGGTTCTCCTGTACCCTTATGCGGGCATCCACCACCTTGGCTCCCCTGCCCTTCTCGAACACGATTACGGGGTTCATGTCCATCTCCACTATGGGGCTCAGGTCGTCCACCATCTGGCCCACCCTCATGATTATCTCCCTGAGCTTATCCACATCGTACTCCGGTCCACCCCTGTAACCTTTGAGAAGGGGATACGTCTTGAGGGAGGTAATCATCTCCTGTGCGTCTATGTCGGTGATGGGGGTGATTCTGACGGATATGTCCTTCAGCAGTTCCACGTATATGCCGCCCGCTCCCGTCACCACTATGGGACCGAATATGGGGTCGTGGGTGACGCCCACCAGCATCTCCTGACCCTTCGGGACCATCTCCTGAATCATCAATCCCTTCACCCTGTAACCCTTTTCCTCCAGGGACTTCACCATCTCCTCCGCCACTTTCCTCACATCTTCGGGTTTCACGTCCAGCTTCACGCCCCCCACATCCGTCTTGTGGGTTACCCCCTCGATGACAGCCTTGATGGCAACGGGAACACCCAGCTCTCTGGCGAAGGATTCTGCCTCCTCGTAATCCTTGACCACCTTCATGCGGGCCGTGGGTATTCCGTATGCATCCAGCAGGGCCCAGGTATCCTCTGGGGAAAGCCATTCATCTCCACGGGACAGGGCTCTGGATACGATGATTGCAGCATCTTCCTTCCTTATATCGTCGAACTGGGGTATCTTCCCCTCCGGACGGCGCAGGTATTTACCGTGTATTCCACCGCCTTGGACAGGGCCCGGGCTGCTGTCTCCGGGAATGGGTAGGAGGGTATCTTCACATCCCCCTCCTGGAGCAGGTTGGAGATTCCAGCCGATGCCATGAAAACGGCCAGAACTGTTATGTCCTTTCCTTCCTCCCTGAGTTCCTTCACGGCCTTCAGGATATTCTTCGCCACGTCCTCGGGTCTTATGAGGAGGGGCTGTATGAAGATGACTATGAGGGCGTCCACCTCCCCGCTCTTTGCCACCACCTTTATGGCCCTGTAGTAATTCTCGGGGGTGGCGGATGCAATCATGTCCACGGGGTTGTAGAATCCGGCTTCCGGCGGGAGGAATTCCCTGAGCTTCTTTATGGTCTCCTCAGAAAGTTCCGGAACCTCCATGCCGAATGCCTCGCTGGCATCCGCTGCCAGTATTCCCGCTCCCCCTGCGTTGGTTATGATTCCCACTCTGTTCCCCTTCGGGACAGGCTGGGTTGCAAGGAGGGCAGCCACCTCGAACATCTCCTCTATGGTATCCGTCCTTATGACTCCCGACTGGTGGAAGAGGGCGTTGACTGTCACGTCGGATGTGGAGACCAGCGCCCCCGTGTGGGACTGGGTGGCCCTGAAGCCCGCGGAGGAGCGCCCGCTCTTGACGGCGATGATGGGCTTCTTCTTCACTATCCTCTTGGCTATGCGGGAGAACTTCCTGGGATTTCCGAAGGATTCCAGATACAGGAGGATGATGTCGGTCATGGGGTCTTCTTCCCAGTAGAGGAGCAGGTCGTTGGCGGATATGTCCGCCTTATTTCCCACGGATATGAAGTTGGACATTCCCAGACCCAGTTTGTTGGACTGGTCGATGATGGTTACCCCCAGAGCCCCTGACTGGGAGAGGAATCCGATTCTACCGTGCATGGGAACGAATGGAGTAAACTGGGCATTGAGCCTCACCTGCGGGTCGGTATTGACTATGCCCAGACAGTTGGGACCGATGAGCCTCATACCGTATTGCCTGCATATCTGAACCAGTTCTTCCTGCAGCTTTCTCCCTTCCTCTCCGGTCTCGGCAAATCCGGCCGATATGACCACCAGGGCCTTTACTCCTTTCTCTCCGGCTTCCCTGGCCACCTGTGGAACGAATCTGGCGGGGACGGTTATGACTGCCAGGTCTATTTCGTCGGGGATGTCCTTTATGGACCTGTAGGCTTTAACGGATTGCACCACATCTGCTTTCGCATTGACGGGATAGACCGGACCGTTGAACTGATAGCTCAGGATATTCCAGAAGATTTCACCGCTCACTCCGCCCCTCTTTCTGGATGCTCCGATAACGGCCACGCTCCGGGGATACAGGAAGTACTTGAGGGCTTCCCTCGCCGCGATGGCCTCCTTCTCCTCGAAGTACCTGAGGGCTTCCGGAAGGAGAGAGGATGGAACGATGGCGGTGACCATTCCCGGTTTTGTTTCCAGTTTCACAGGGAATCCCAGTTTCTTCAGGACGCTCAGCATCCGGTAATTGCCTTCGGAAACTGATGCGTGGATTTCGTTAATTCCGTTGAGGCGGGCAAATTCTATGATATGGCCCGTGAGCAGGGTTCCCAGACCCTTGCCCTGAAAATCATCCGCGATTATCAGGTGAATGCTCGCCTTGTCATCGTCTATCCTTTCGAAAGATGCGTGTCCCACTATGCGGTCGTTCCTGAGGGCTATGAGGACCCCCCTTCCCTCGGAGGGCATCAGTTGCTCCACGGCCTCTTCGCGGGAAATATCTCTGAGGAATCTCAACCTCAAACTTTCGGCAGACAGGCGCTTAACGAAATCTTCTATCAGGGGTCTGTCTTCAACGGTTGCACTTCTCAACTCCACGACGGAGCCGTCGTTCAGGGTGAGGACCTCTTTATATGTTTGCATGAAGTAATTTTAAATACCCTTTTCAAATAGCCCTTATCCGGTCAGATTTAACTGAATCCTGCGGGGTGATGGGTCCGGAATCCGGCTCCCCTATGGGAGAAAGGTACAGAAGCGTTCAATTTTTCCGACTTGATTATATGTCATATTGGTGAAGGACTTACATCTTCGTCCGATGCTCACCCAATAGTGGGCATTATACGGGAACTGGAATATTTTTGTTCGTTTTAAGTGATTAACTTACATCGATTTCGATTCTTTCCTGTTTAAAACCCATGCTACATGCAGTATATGATTGATGTTGCAGAACTAATATGCCGGCATTAAAATTAAACAAATTTAAAGAATTCGTTTTAGTGGAAAACGGGAGGAAGGTCAGTATGCTGCTGTTCTTATTGACTGCATCGCAAAGTGTGGAACTGTGGAATAAGTTCGTCTTTCTGGTGTCGAAGGATGTGGGGAAGGAGAAGGCCATACAGCTGGTCAGTGCATCGACGCCGGAAAAGATTGCTCCACTCGTAAAGAAGGTTTTTCATCTGAATAGCGACAAGGAGGCTCTGCATCTGGCTTCGAAAATAATCAGGGGCTATGAGCTGTATCGCAATGGGAGCGGGGACGATGATACCCACAGATTGAATGTGGTCTATTCCAGCGAATGCATTTCCCATCTGTGGGAGTGGGGGGCTGAGGATTCCATTACATCGTGCTCCGGAACTGACCTGTGTTTTGGGACAGCGCTGGGGGAATATTATCCTCCGGATGCCAACGATACTCTCGTATCCCCGTCCCTCGACCTGTCCTCATACGATGCCGCCAGAATTATATTCAGCCATTACTACTATACGGAATCGGGCTCCGACTATGGTACTGTCGTTTGCTCCCCCGATGGAGGGGCCACGTGGATGGAGGTGGGAGGTCCCTATAGTGGCAACTCCGGTGGATGGGTCTTCGATACGGTGGACATATCATCGTGTATAAGTTCCAATACTGTTCTGGGTTTTGCCTTCCACAGCGATGGGTCCATCCAGTATCTGGGGTGGTATGTGGATGATATCTATGTGGAGGGGGCTGTTTACAATGCATTCAATGTGCTGTACTCGTCATCCTTCGAGGGCGCGGACGATGGGGACCTGGTTCCGATTCTCCTGGGGGATTCCACTGCTCCCTGGGAGAGGGGTGTTCCCACAAGCGGCCCCGGCAGTGCTTACGACGGCGCCAGAGTATGGGCCACGAACCTCTCCGGTGATTACAAGAACTATGCAGATGAAGCTCTGACGAAGCAGACCGCCATAACCCTTTCGGGATATACCACCTATTATCTCACCTTCTATCACTGGTACGATATAGAGAGCGGATACGACAGTGCAATGGTTGAACTGTCCACCGATGGAGGCGCCACATGGAGCATGCTGGCTTCCTATACCGGAGATGGGACCTCCTGGAGCAGGGTTTCTCTGGATTTGACGCCGTATGCGGGGAGCGATATTCTCTTCAGATTCAGGTTTAAGAGCGACCTGAGCATCAATTACAGTGGATGGTATATGGATTCCATCAATCTTTATGGTGTGGACCTGGGTCCCTACTCATAGGTGGCTTATTATGATTTCGATGATAGCGACGATGGATTTTATTCCTCAGGTTATGTCAGGGGCAATCCCTATGAACTGTCCAACTCGTATCTGACATGGTGGATAGATATACTGCAGGATGCCGATTTTGGAACATATACCGCTGAAACGGGACCCAACCACGTGTATCCCCACATCACCCTGCTGTATGGAGGGAGCTGGGCGAGCGCCTGGAGCAGCTGGACAACGATACACTCGGAAAATTCCGGTATCGATTACATCGGGAAGAATGGAACGGCCACTCCGCCTTCGGGATACGATATGGCCAATCTGAAGAACTTCGCATCCCAGGTGA
>WGAQ01000024.1 GCA_015494735.1 Caldifarciminota bacterium
TAAATTCCAATCCTCAGGCCTGCGCCCTGTTCGGGAATATTACGGATATGATGAAGAAATCCCTCGAGGGCTCCGGATTCCCTGATATGGAATACTATACGATTTTCGCCAAGGACAACAAACTCGTTCTGGTCGTGGAGCTGGATGAGAAATATCGATTCGGATGTCTTGTGGACAGGAATAAGACGACTCCCGGACTCATATTCAGCGTGGCGCTGCCCCGATTGATAGATGGATTGAAGGAGGCCATAACTTCCTGAGCGGGACACCCCCGCTCATTCCCCGATTATTTCGCCGTCCACCATCACCATCAGGGGCTCCAGGGTTTCCTCGTCCATAACCACGATGTCTGCCCTCTGCCCCTGCTTTATTTCCCCTTTTATGCCCTCCTCGAAGGAGAATAGGGCCCCTGCTGTGGAAAACCTGTACAGGGCTTCAGGGAGGGACAATCTTTCCGATTCCACAGGATGCTCCACGGCCCCCTTTATCATCATCCGGACATCCATGGGCATGTTATCGCTGCCGAATGCGTAGTGGATACCTTTTTCCTCCATAGTCCTGTATGGATTGCATCTCCTCACCACTTCGGAAGGCAGTTTTCTCGTGTACATCTGGCCCTCGTGGCAGAGGAGATGGACGAAGTTGGGTTGCACCGAAACGGGGATTCCCAGACGGGCCGTCCTGTCCAGGTCCTCCGGAAGGGGAAATTCGTAGTGCTCTATCCTGTGGCGCAATGGATTTTCGGAGAAAAGGGATTCGAATACGTTGAGAAATTGATTTATCGCCCTCTCCCCTATGGCGTGGGCTGCAATCTGGAGGTTTCTGTCCGTTGCCATCTTCAGCAGTCCCTTCAGTTCTTCATCCGTTTTCGTAAGGATGCCTCTGTCCGGGAAGAAGGCAGCAGTTCCTGCACCGACGGAGCCATCCAGAAATATCTTGATTCCGGAGAATCTGAGATGCTCATCCCCGAAGAAGTACTCGAATCCCGCTAAGGATACAGCTTCCATATCCTCCTCGTAAAGAATTACGTTCACCTTCAGCTTTAATTTCCCTTCCCTGTGCAGTTTCTGATATACGCGGAAGTGCATGGGCCTGGTGATGTCGGTGATGGATGTTATCCCCTGCGAAAGGGCCTCCTCCTGAGCCTTCAGGATGCCCTCCTCGATTTCCTGTCTGGATGGAGGAAAGTACACGGAGAGTTTCAGGGGCAATTCCTCCACGGCGATGCCGGTTCCCGCATCCAGCCCCTCCACCTCCCCCACCATCTCTATGGCCTTCGAATTGAGAACAGCTTTGTGGCCGCAGACTCTCCGAACGATTATGGGGACATCCCTGCTTATGGCATCCAGTTCCTTTTTCGTAAGGGTTTTCTCATCCCTCCACCTGTTTTCATCGTATCCCAGGAAGATGTACACTTTTCTCTGATGGTTTCGAATGTAGTCCCTTATGAAGTCCAACAACTCTGCCCGCGATTCGAAGTGATAGACTCCGGGTTTGGACAGATTGGTCCCGTACTGGGCCAGATGGGTATGGGTGTCGTTTAGACCGGGAATCAGTATGGAGCCGGATGGAAAGGATTTGACCGGTATATGTGTCAATTCGCTCTCGAATCTCTCGATTATGTCTATAATCTTCCCCTCCTCCTCGTCCACCACCACCACGTAATCCTCTTCGAATTTCCTGCCTATGAGGACCCTGTCCGCGTCCAGTATAAGAGCCATGGGTGAATTTTAAAGAGCGGGGCTGGAGGCCCCGCAGGGATTATCTGTCCACGTCTCCGAATACCGGGTCGAGACTTCCCAGAGTTGCTATCAGGTCGGGAATCGTGAGCCCCTTCACAAGATAGGGCAGGACGGACAGGTTGGAGAAGGACGGGGAGCGCAGTTTCACCCTGTAGGGTTTGGTGGTTCCGTCCGATACGACGAATGCTCCCATCTCCCCCCTCGGGGATTCCACCCGGGCATAGACCTCCTTATCCTTGGGCAACTTGAAGGCCACGGGTGCCTTTACGGGGGGTCTGGAGGCGATTGGCCCCGTTGGGATGCCGTCCAGCACCTGCCGTATAATCTTCGTGGATTCGAGGAGTTCCCTTCCCCTCACCATCCATCTGGCGTAGTTGTCCCCTCCTTTCTCCACCACCACATCGAATTCCACTTTGTCGTATGCATCGTAGGGCTCCGCCTTCCTGACATCGTAGGGTATTCCAGAGCCCCTTATGACGGGACCGGAAACACCATAAAGTTTGGCCATTTCCGGAGAGAGGTATCCGACTCCCCTGGTCCTTGCCCTGAAAATGGGACTGGCTTCCATCATGGGAAGCAGGTTGTCGAAGACCCACCTGTCCACCTCGTCCGCCAGTTTCCTTACCTTCTTCACCCATTCGGCACTGGGGATGTCGTACCTGACCCCTCCGACCTGCACCAGGTTCACGTGGAATCTGGTTCCCGTGAATTCCTCCATGAGGGCCAGGACCTTTTCCCTTATTTCGAAGGTCTGCATGAACAGACTGGTTCCACCTCCCAATGCTCCTCCTAAATCCAGCCCGTAGGTTCCTATGGCCACCATGTGGGAGCCAATACGGGAAAGTTCTGCGAAAAGGGTTCTTATCCACTTGGCCCTTTCTGCCACTTCCACTCCACCCGCCTTTTCCAGTGCCAGGACGAAAGCCAGGGCATTGCTCATGGGGGAGAGGTAATCGTTTCTCTCCAGTATGGGAGGAATCTGTACGTAATTGAGGGATTCGGTGAGTTTTTCCACTCCTCGATGCAGGAAACCGATGTCCGGCTGACATTCCACTATCTTCTCTCCCGAAATCTTGAGAATCAACCTTAAGACACCGTGGGTGGATGGATGCTGGGGACCCATATTGAGGATGAGGACGTCCCCTTCCTGATGTTCGACTTCGAATCCAGCACCTATGCCTGCCATGATATGAAATTTTATAGGCCACTGCGACCTGTTGCAGAGTGCGACCCATCATCTGAACCCTGACTGTAAAATTCATCCCGTATGTCCGACGTCATCCGTTCCCGTGTGAGCACTTCTTCTGAAGAATTCAGGAGCAACTACGAGCATAACAGGAAACTGGTGGAGGAGTTCCGGCAGATACTGGAGGAGGTGCGGACCAGGAGGAGCGAAAGGGCTGTGGAGCTTCAGAGGAAGAGGGGCAAACTCCTCGCCAGGGAAAGGGTTATGCGTCTTATAGATGCGGATTCTCCCTTCTTCGAACTCTCCCCCCTCGCTGCTTACAACATGTACGATAACGAGGTCCCACAGGCCGGTATAATCA
>WGAQ01000025.1 GCA_015494735.1 Caldifarciminota bacterium
GTGGGGGCAGGCGGTGAATTTGCATACCACAGCGAGTATGTTGCCCTTCCGGTGAACCTGTTTGCGAAAGTGCCGCAGAGCATTGCGAAGAATCATCTGAGGGAAGCCAGTTTCACCACCATAGGCTCAATAGCCCTTCAGGGAATAAGGAGGCTGAAGCCCGAACTGGGGGAATGGGTGGTGGTCTTCGGCCTGGGTTTAATCGGTCAGATTGCCCTCAGGCTCCTCAAGCTGTCCGGTGTCAATGTGATAGGGGTGGATATAGACAGGAGGAAGTTTCCTTTTGCACAGGGGTGGGCGGATGCTCTTCTGGAGAGCAATGAGGATTTAGTCAGGAAGGTTAAAGAGATAACAGGATTCGGAGCCGATGGTGTCCTCATAGCCGCAAACGACAGGAGCGGTCAGGTGATTCGCCTTGCGGGGGAGATTTCCAGGGACAGGGGCAGGGTGGTTGCGGTGGGGCAGTCCCGCATGGACATTCCATGGAAGCCCTACTACTACAGGGAGATGGATTTGAGGATTTCGAGGGCTTATGGGGCGGGAAGATACGATTCCCGATACGAGGTGGAGGGCATCGATTATCCCATCGGATATGTGCGCTGGACCATAAAGAGGAATATGGAGGCTTTCGTGGAGAAGATTCCATCCCTCCGTCTGGAAGAACTGATAACCCATACCTTTCCCTTCAGTCAGGCAGAAGAAGCCTATAAGCAGATTATGGAAGGAAAGGAGACCTATCTCGGCGTCGTATTCGAATACGGGGGGACTCCGGAGAAGGCAAAGACAATTAATGTTCAACCTTCGATAAGTCTCAAAAGGGTGAATGTGGCCTTCATCGGGGCGGGCTCCTATGCGAAGAATTTCCTCATCCCCGCATTCCTCTCCCATCCCGATGTTTCCGGACTCTATGTTATCACCTCCAGACCGGAGAATGCAGTAAACGTTGCCCGCAGGTTCGGAATTTCCAGGGCATCCACCCACCTGGAGGAGGCTCTCGATGACCCGGATGTGAATTTAGTGGTAATCGCCACCCCCCACAACACCCATTTCAAATTCTCAAAAATGGCGATGGAGAGGGGAAAGGCAGTATTCGTTGAAAAGCCTCCAGTCATGAGCAGGGAAGAACTGGAGCAGTTGAGGGAGATTTACGAAAAGAATCCCGTTCCGTTCATCACTGGCTTCAACAGGAGATTTGCTCCATTTACCCATGCTGTTAAGGAATTCCTGAAAGAGAATCCCGGATTCTTCAATCTGCTATATAGGGTCAATGCCGGAATTCTGGAGAACCACTGGCTCACGGATATGGATGTGGGAGGGGGCAGGTATGTGGGGGAAGGGGTCCACTTCATCGATTATGCCCTTTACCTTTCTGGGCAGGAGCCATTGGAAATTAAAACGGCCTTCCACGATAACGAGAACTGGAGCGCAATCCTGCGGTTCGAAGATGCCCTTTCCACCATAAACTACTTCAACAGCGGAAGTCCGAAGGAGCCGAAGGAAATCATAGAGGTTTCCGCAGGGGGGCATACCCTCAGGGTGCTGGATTTTAAAGAATTGTGGATCGACGGAAGGAGGAGGAAGAAAATCCGTCAGGACAAGGGAACATCTGCTCTGGTCAGGCAGTTCCTGGACTATCTCACGGGAAAGGGGGAGAATCCCATGCCCTTCGATGAGATTTACAGGACGATGGACTGGTTATTCAGGGGCATGGAGGAGGGGCATTAACCCTGCTTCAGATACCTGCATATTTCTGTCAGGTGGAAGTGAATCCTCTCCAGATTCTGCAGGACTTCCACGTGTATGGCACTGGTCAGGATGCTCTCTTCCACTTCCCTTTCGAGTCTCTGGAAGTGTTTCTGTATCAATTCATCCATGAGGTTCACCACCTGCTCTCTCCTCTCCAGACATTCCGATATGCTCTTCTCGTCCCCGGTTATCAATCCCGATTTTACCAGCTGGAAGGTGTACATCACTTCCCTGTGCAGTTCGTTTATATCCTGAAGCCCCTCGGATGAGAAGGCCAGACCTTCGTAGTGAAGTTTGGCTGCGGCCCTTGCCAGGTTCTTGCTTATGATGTCTCCGATGCTTTCGAACTGGTCTATGATTTTGGAGAAGGCACTGATTTTCTCGCTCTCCTCCTCGATGGATTCGTTCCGGTGCAGTCGAACCAGATACATTATCAGGTCCTTCCTCATCTGGTCTATCTTATTGTCCTCCTTCTCCAGTTCGAATATGAGGGATGTGTCCCTTCTGGCAAACAGTTCGGGAACCTTGCTCAGCATTCTCTCCGCCACGTTTGCCATCTGTATTATCTGATTCTGGACGATGGCTATGGATATGCTTATGTTGTCCGTGTCTTCGAATATGTAGGGCTTCTCCTCCGGATTCCTCCCTATGAGTTTTTCGAAGAGGCGGGATATGGGTCCCACGAATGGCAGGAACAGGACTGCACCGAACAGATTATACAGGGTGTGGGCGTTGGCAATCTGGCGGGGAAGGGAGCCTCCGAGATGCTTTACTATTTCCAGGAATACGGGGAATACGGCGAAGAGGATAATGAATGTAATGACCTTATAGGTGAAGTTGGCAAGGGCTATCCTCTTTCCACTGGTTCCGCTCCTGGTGGAGGCGAGCAGGGCAGTTATAGATGTTCCTATGTTTGCCCCGAAGACGATGTATAATCCGCCCTTCAAATCGATTAAATGCTCGTACGCCAGGGATATGGCAAGTCCCACAACGGCGGCGCTGGAGTGCACCATGGCTGTAAATATGGTTGCCAGACTTATACCGAATACCGGGTCAGAAGATACCCTCTCCATGAGGGATATGAACTGGGGCAGTTCGCTGAGGGATCTCCCCGCTTCTGCCATCACCTTTATGGAGAAGAACAGGAGACCTATTCCGAATATAGCATTTCCATAAGCCCTGTATATTCCAGAGCTGCGCTTCATCAGATAACCGATGATGATTAATACGAATGCCAGGTCGAAGAGTCCGAAGGAGATTATCTGGGCGGTGATGGTGGAGCCCACTCCGGAGCCCAAGGCTATTGCCAGCGCGGCGGGCAGATTCACTATCCCCGAGTCCACGAAGGAGACCAGCATGACGGTGACGGCGGTGGAGGACTGTATCGCGGCGGTGGCCACTATTCCCACCAGGAATGCTCCCAAGGGATTGTTGGACAGGTTGGCGAGCATCTTCTTTATGGTGGCTCCGGCGAATCGGTTTATCCCCTGGTTGAGTTTCTCCATACCGTAGAGGAAGAGGACGAATCCTCCAATCATCTGCAGGAGAGCAAACAGTATGAACAGTCTGTTGAGGACCAGACCCCTGAAGTCCGACAGAGTCCCATCGGCGGAGAATATGACCCTGTACGTCCCCTCCGATTCGATTGCAGGGGGTTGATATATCGCATAACCCATCGAATCGGTCCTGGTGATTCCGGTTATAACTGTATCCCGGGTTATGAAGTAAATTCGAAGGGGATATCCGGAGACGGGCCTTTTTATGGAATGCCCTGTGGAATCGATGATGTCCTCGAAGACCCTGACCCGCAGGGGACGGGGAGCATTTCCCACGTAAACGATTTGATTGTCGCCGGAAAGGTCTATGCTGTACAGGGAATCGTAGGGTTTCACTATGGAAATGGATGCTATGAGCAGGTGAAGCATAAGCCCCTAATTTTAAACCACTTTTCCGAAGGTCAATCGTGCTCGCCCGGAGTGTGAATGTGAAGACGAACTTTTCTTTCCCGTTCATGGTGCAATTGCAATGGAAACTTGCAGGGAAATTTCCGACTAAAAAGATGAGAAAACATGTCCAGAGTGAGCATACTTTGAACATTTTCATCCTGTGTTTCATAATTCGATGTCATTCCCCGGTGTAAGGGTGAGTTCCTTTAAAATTGATGGCATGAAAGTTGTGGCTGGAAACTGGAAGATGAATTTGACCCTGCCCGAGGCTGTCGAACTCGTGAAGAGCATACAGCCCGTGAGCAGTGTGAAGGTTATAGTGTTTCCGCCTGCTCTCTTTGCTGTACCCGTTACCAGGCATGCCTGCAGGGGTATAGAGACGGGTGTTCAGAACATTCACCATGAGGACTTCGGTGCATATACGGGGGAGGTATCCGCTCCCATGGCTGTCTCCATTGGGATGAAGTATGCCCTCGTGGGCCATTCCGAGAGGCGACACATATTCGGGGAGACGGATGAGCAGGTCAACCTCAAGGTGAAGAAGGCTCTGGAGCATGGTTTGAAGGTGATTATGTGCGTTGGGGAGACTCTCCAGGAGAGGGAGAGCGGAAGGGCTTTCGAGGTGGTGGAGAGGCAGGTCAGGGAGGGGCTGAAGGGAATCGATGACCTTTCCAGCGTGATGATTGCATACGAGCCCGTGTGGGCCATAGGTACAGGAAAGAATGCAACTCCCCAGCAGGCTCAGGAGATGCACGAGTTCATAAAGAAAATCGTGGATGTGCCCGTCCTCTATGGGGGAAGTGTCAAGCCTTCCAATGCCAGGGAACTGCTCTCCCAGAAGGATGTGGATGGAGTTCTCGTGGGCGGAGCCAGTCTGAAGGCGGATTCCTTCAACGAGATAATCAGGATTGCATCCGAACTCTCTTAGGGGGCTTTCCCCCTTTTATTCATTTCCGTTCCTCTGGCGAATGGGATGGATTGAACCCATCGAAAACTTAAACAATTTAAGGTGCTGAAATTCAAAATCATGGTTTAGAAAATCGTTATACTGAGAGCAGGGAAACTTGTACTTTAAAATATACACGGGAGGTTGGATATGATTCTATTAGTATTGGGGATATCACTGGGGATACATAGCACTGGGTGGCAGGTTCAGGAGCCTGCCAGAGTTACTGTGAAGGAAAATGTCCAGTCTCCTCAGCAGGTGGCTCTGAATCTTAAACAGACATCATGGGGTCAGAATAATTTACAATCTGAAAACACCTATTACGAGTGTGGGGGTTGCAACCAGGAATGTTGTATCAATCAATATAGATATAGATACTGTACTGAACCCAACGCTGTATGTGAGGATGTCGGAGATAGTCTTCAAATATGGAAATGTATATGTTATGGTGATACCACTCTTCAATGTGGTCATCTCGGGGAGCCCTGTTGTTCATTTCCGAATGAAGGATGTGTTGGTACTCTGCAATGTGTGGGTGGTATCTGTAACTACCCTGGATGCGGTGGACTTGGGGAGCCATGTTGTATAAACAATGCATGCCATGGTTCTCTGGAGTGTATAAACAATCGATGCCGATACACAGGGAGCAATTACGGCACATGCGGGAATTTGTATAGGGACATAAATGGTCCTCTTGAAGGTGGGAAGATCTACGTAGTTGACCAGTCGCTCAATCTCGATACAATATATAAAAAATTACCTGCAGTTCTTCTCGTTCACGGAATGGGTGGTGATTGCAGTGCGTGGAGCGATTATGTAAATTGGTTCAGAGGCCGTTATTATAGAATCGGTAACGTTTCACTGTATCCACAGGAATGGCCACACAGAGAGGACTGTAGTTCATCTTACACACTATTCTGTCCCAACGGAAAAATGTTGAAAACACTTGTGGACGAGTACGATACTCTGTTATCGATTCTGTACCCTGAGGAGCAGGGATGGAATAACTCCATCGTTGCCGTTGCACACAGCAGGGGTGGTCTTGATATAGAAAATGCCGTTGCTTTTCAGAATTTACAGAACATTTCTGGAATAATATCGCTTGCCACGCCCTGGTGGGGTTCGACCCTGGCTAATTTGTGCTTGAACAGTGCTCCTTTTGCATTATTGTGCCCATATTTCTGTGGTTTTAATTTCGAATGTATGGCCATGTGTTTAGAGGCAACGTCAGGTCTGATAGGTCATATTTGCACTTCTATGAACCCGGATGCTCTTATATTAAATACTCACATAATGCCCCATTATAGGCAGGTTTTCTCTCTTCCGAATATTCCATATTTTGGTGGAATAGGGTATGATGACGATTGGTTATGCCGCAACTTTACTGGAAATTACGATATCGGTTGTTTTCTCATACGTTATTTTACAGGTAATTATATAAACGACGGGGCTGTGAATGGTTCTTCTGTTTATGCAATGCAATGGAATTATGGTAATAGATTTAACATATTCTCGAAATACAGCTCTTCTGGAAATCCCTATACCGGCTGGAGATTCCCTGACCCGCAGGAATGGAGGGTTGACCATTCGAGAGTCATCCATTCATACGATATATTCAGGCAGGTGGAAGATATTACAAGATTACTTTTCACTTCAGGTGGGTCTACCAATTCTTCTCCCGGCGTGGATTCTCAGGCGATAGCCAGAATAGCAGACAGGGCTCGCACTGTGGAAAGTAAGGGATACATACAATTTCTACTTCCAGGAGATACCATACGGGTTCTTATAGGAGGACAATCGGGTATATCGGGAATGGCTATAATAAGCACTGCAAGACTGCAATCCAATGCTCCGCGGGAGGACCTTTCCGAGACCTGCGACACATGCATAATAAGAAGTAGAATACAGGTTCATTCCACATCTCCCCAAACCATATGGGTGACATCTTCCGATTCCGGGCTTGTTCTCTTTGGATTTCAGGAGGACACTTCGATACACTTTAGGCTGATGAGGGACAGGTTAATATACCTTGAGGGTCAAACAGCCAATCTCGTACTCAGCCTGCCATCGTCAGTACAGGAATTCGAGGCATACTACAGCGACAACAGTATTGGAGGTTCGAACAATGCCAAGGTCCTGAAATTCAGGAAGGTGAAGCCGGGAGTCTATGCAGCAAGTATACCTAACCTGCGCAGTGGATATTACTCTGTACTGGTGCAGGTAAACGGAAGAACATACAAACGGACTCTGATGATGAACTTCATGGTTATAGATGAGAATGATCCACTGTACGAACTGGTAAGCACCACGAATATACCATATGGAGGAAGGAGCAAGTTCGGTGGAGAGAGGAAAAAGGAATCCTCTGAGAAAACCCTTATAATTCATGGCGGAGAACTCCATGTGAGCCAGCTGGAATTACCCGCAAAGAAGGATGAAACCCGCTACTACATATACAATCTATCCGGAAAACTTATTAGAGCGGGGGTATTGAGTGGCAAATCCATTAATCTGAGGGAACTGAATCCCGGTGTTTACATATTGAAAGTATCCGGAAGAAATTACAAAATACTGATAAAATAGAAATGGAGGTAATTATGCGAAACTTAGCCATATTTTCCCTCCTCTTCCTCACCTCATGCGTCTTCAACCGGGTAAAGCACGAAAGGAAAATACCACTTGTAGTCTATCATTACGAGGATTCACAGGAAGCATATGGCATAACTGAATCGTACGAGAGGGGCAAATTCATCATATCGGGATGGACATTGGAGGGAAGCGTATTTCCACCCCACTGCCTTCTGATGAAAGTGGACAGAGAGGGGAACATAGTGGAGAGGAGGATATACGATGAACTCGAAGGACATTGCGGATTTATAGTGAAATCTCCGGAGGATGGAGGATACTTTGTAGAGAACGGCAAATACCTTGTCAAACTGGACGGAAACCTGAACCATCGGTGGAGGCAGGTATTCCAGAGCTTCACATTCCTGAACATCGTTGACCAGTTTACGCGGATAGACAGCGGGAGATACGTATATGCCCTTGCCAAGGGAACATATGTGCGGGCAGTAATGCTGGACAACCAGGGAAACATACTCAGGACAACGGACATGAGATACAGGGAAGGGGTCCTTACATTCTCATCCGTTGTGGAGGCTCTGGAGGACGGAAGCATCGTAATAGCAGCAGAATACCAGGACACCATCACGGACACATCGGGCATATACATTGCGAAACTCAACCCCCGGCTGGATACCGTATGGACCAGAGTAATAGACCTCAGGAGTATATACGGGTATCCTGTGGCGAAAGTGATGTTTCTTACACATCTTAACGACGGAAGTCTTATTGCTGGAGCCCTCATTTTGAGGAGAACCATGAACGGATTTGGAGCCATACTGAAACTGGACAGCCTGGGGAATGTGATATCGGAGTTCAACTTCGACGGCGACGGAGATGCTATATCCATAATCAACAGCGCTACCAGACTATCCGTTGGAGGGTTTGTTGTAGAGGCCAAGATATTGGGTGTTGGAATCTTCTATACCACATTTATCCGATTCGATGATAACCTGAACATCGTATGGAGGAGGGATTTTACGGACAGGGAGGTGGGCAGTTCCATTTCATACGGACAGGTCATAGAGACATCCGATGGGGACCTTGCATTTACCGGATACTATCCGACGACAGATGACATTGCCTTCATGATGCTGGACAGGGAGACCGGGGAGCCTCTCATCTGGAGCACTCCGGACTGGTAATCGGGAGGGGCTCCTCCCGGTTTTTATTTTCTCTGCTGTAAACTTGCTCTATGCGTAGATTTCTGATGCTGGCTGTTTTATTTCCAGCTCTTCTGCTCTCGTTTTTATTTTCCCGTATGGATGAGAGGGAGGATTTGCGCGAGTCTCCGGATGTGGCTCAGGACTGGTTTTATCTGCAGAGGGCTTATCCTTACGATTCCATACCCCGGGAAGAGGTGAATAGGGCGAGGATGCAGGCGATTTCCCTGAGAAGCATGTACAGGGGAGTTCTGAGCGGGATGTGGGTGGAGGAGGGCCCCTTCAACATAGGGGGAAGGGTTACATCCATAGATGCTGTCAACGATTCCATAATCTACGTCGGAACGGCGGACGGTGGGCTGTTCAGGATGCTGAAGACCTCTTCCGGTTATCAATTCACCCCCCTGACGGATGAGCTGCCCGCCCTCGCTGTGGGCGATGTGACCGTGGACCCCCATAATCCGGAGCGGATATATCTTGGGCTGGGGGAGGTGAATGCCAGCGGTGATTCCTATCATGGTGATGGGATTTATGTGAGTGAGGATGGAGGAAATA
>WGAQ01000026.1 GCA_015494735.1 Caldifarciminota bacterium
GGCAGAATCAAACTGGTGAAACTGGCAGCCAGCATGACTCCTGCGGCGAATCCGAGGGATGCATCCATGAACTTCTGGGGAACTCTCCCTATTATCAGAACTATCATGGCACCCAGAGTGTTCAGAAGGGCTATGAAGAATCCGCCCACCAGACCGTTGCAGAGTACATTCCCCCTGCAGAAAGAGAATAGAAGTTCATCCATAGGGCACCTCCGGATGTTCGAAAGCGAATTACTGATGAAATTTTAATGGACCCTCAAAATTCTTCCACCGATGTGGTATTGCCCCTGCGATGGAATCGGAATCTCCTGTGGGCATAGTCCGCCAGTCTTTCCTCGTGGGTTATAAGTATTATCTGGCTGTCGGGGTTCATCTTGACGAAGCTCTGAAGAATCTCCCCCAGTTTTTCCACCCTGCGGGCATCCAGTCCGGCAGTGGGCTCGTCCATTACGATGGTTCTGAATCTTATGTCCAGCAGTCGGGCCATGGCCATGCGGATTGCCAGGTTGAGGGCCACCCTCTCCCCTCCGGACATGTTCTGCACATAGACTCTGTTCCCCTGATGGGTGGTGGCGTATATGTTCATACCGGAAGAATCCGTTTCGAAGTGTATTCCGTTGTACGCTTCCAGTTCGAAATCGCGAAAGTGGTTCCAGGTCAATATCTGGAGATTCCTGTCGTGGAAACTCTTGAGATGGTCGATAAGCATGGCCACCCTGTCCCGGGCAGACGAATAGAACTCCCTCCTGCGGTAATAGGACTTCACCCTCGATATCTGCTCCTCTATATCCCTCTTTCTCCTGCCCTTTTCCTCCAGGAGGGCCCCCTTTTCCCTAATCGAGGCCTCCAGCCTCCCCATCTCCGCGAGTATCGAATCCCTATCCCTGCGAAGGTCCCTCAATCTTCCCTCCAGAGAGTTCACATCCATAGCAGACAGGGTTTCCCTCACCTCCTCCATTCTCCGGGCAATCTCCTCCGGATTCGATTCCTCCAGTTCCTTCAGATACCTGTCCCTCAATCGAAGGGAATGGGTGTACTTCTCGTAAAAGGGCCTGTTCTCCTTCACATAATTCAGGACCTCATCGCAGTTCAGGTCTTCCATGGATTGAAGGGCTTTCCTCTTCTGCTCATAGCGGGCTTTCTTCTCCTTCATCCTCTCGTACTGCCTGTACCTCTCCTCCAGAGCCCTGTACTCCCTGACGCGCTTCCATTCCTCTATCAATTCTCTCCTCTCGTCTATCCATCGTCTGTGGGTTTTCAATTCCTCCAGCGCATCCCGTACCGAGAGACCCCTCTCCAACTTTCTCTCCTCATCGGAAATCTGCTTCAGGCGGGATTCGATTTCCTTCACCCTCCTGTGCAGGTCTTCTATCTCCCGTGAGTATCTTTCCATAAGACGGGCAGCATGCTCCGGCGTAAGGGGAGCACCGCACACCGGACACTTCCCCTCCCTGCTCCCCTGCAGGGTCTCGATCACTTTCCTCTTTTCCTCCATAAGGGATAGGACTCTTCCCCTCTCCGATATGAGTTTCTCCTTTTCCTCCTCCATCCTCCTCAGGAGGGATTCCATCGAGGACAGTCTCTCATCCGCAATGGGGATGAAAGCCTCTATCTTCCTCTCCCCTATGTCCAGTTGACGGCCCACCGCATCCATCAACTCCACCACCCTCTTTCTGACCACCTCTATCTTCCTGAAATCCGGATTCTCCAGCATCCTCAGGTATTCCCCGTAAAGGCGAGCATCTTTCTCCATTTCCTCCATCCCGGAGAGTTCCTCCTCCAGACGGGCCACCTCCTCCTTCAGTTGCTTCTTCCTCAGAGCATCATCCCTGCGAGCCTCCCACCTGCGATACTCCTCGAATCTATAGCGATTCTTCCGAAGGAATTCCTCTACACCCTCCAGTTCCCTGCGGATTTTCTCCACCCTTTCCAGAGCGGACTTCAGCCTCACCATCTCCTTTTCCAGAGCTTCCCTTTCCCTGAGCTTCTTCTCCAGCTCCCCTATTTCCTCATCGAGTTTTCCAAGTTTTTCCCTCAGAACCGCGGACCTCTTCCTGGCGTCCTCTATCTCCCTGCTGAGGTCCTCCATCTCCCTGGTCAGACTTCGAATCTCCTCCTCGAGGGCCTGAAGGTTCATATCCCTTATGAACTCCGCATACCTGCGGCTCAGGGCGGAGAGGGCATCCATTATGGCCCTCAGGGTGTCCACTCCCACTATGCTCTCGTAGAGTTTAAGCCTTTCGGATGGGCTCCTATCGACGAAGGAGGTGGTCTCCCCCTGCTTTATCAGAAGGGTGTTGACCAGTCTGCGGGGGGATATATTGAAGAAGCGGAACAGGTATTCCTTCAACTGGCTGGAGGATGTGATATCGACCCCCTCCGTTTCCACACCCCGCAGGGTCCTGCGGATACTCCTCAATCTGTCGCCGTCCAGATGGAGTTCCACCATCAGATTCCTGCTTCCATGTCTCACCAGTTCATCCTTCCTTCCATAATACAGGCCCCTTCCGAAGAGGGCGAAGTACAGAGCCTGAACAACGGAACTCTTTCCAGAGCCGTTGGAGCCCGTAATTATATTGATTCCGGGAGCAAACTCCAGAATGGTATCCTCATGGGTGGTGAAATTAACCAGACGAATCCTCTCTATCCTCATACCTGGCCTCCAGGAATTCCATCAATTTCTCCCTCAGATTCCTCATTCCAGAATCCTCCATGGATTCCACTATCCCCTCAGCCTCCACCACCATATCGTAGAATTCTCCCAGGATTTCCCTCTTAATCCCCTCCATACCGGTCTCCTCCACCTCCACTGCCACCTCATCCGGCACTATATCGGCCCTTATGTGCTCGTAATACCCCCTGCTGCGGAATGTGTTTATTACGTGGCTGTACTCCTCCATCTCCCGAACGTTGCGGGCCCTCAACTTCAGTATGAGGATGGGTTTCTTGTCGTGCTCCACCGGAATCTCCGACAATCTTTCCTCCAGCTCCTCCAGGGATGGATAATCCATTCTGTACATGAGAAAAGGCCTGGGACTCCGGAGCACCACCTCCTCCACCCTGTAATTACCGGAGGACTCGAAATCGAAGACGAACACCCTCTTTCTCGTGGAGGGTTTCACCACTCCGCTCTCATCGTACTCGTACTCATCGAAGGACAGGGCTTCTGTGGAGCCCGCATATACGAAACCCCCATCCCTGTCCAGATGGGGGGTATGGAAGTGACCGACGAATCTGAAGTGGAAACCCTTCAATTCCTCGTGGGGAATATCGAGAGTCATGTTCTTCTTCTTCGCGGTAAATCCGTCTATAATCTGATGGAGAACGACGAAGTTCAGTCCATCGGACAGGTCCTCCAGTGCGGCGTTCACCACCCCCCTCAACGTCTGCCTGTCCCTCACGAACGGAATGAGAAAGAATCGGGCTCCATCCATATCCACCTGTACGGGCCGGGGCCTTTCATGGGAGAGGACATCCCTGTACTCCGCATTGAATATATTGCCGGCCACGATGCCTATAAACCCAACGGGAGAAAGTCCGTCCACGTCAGCATAATCGTGATTCCCTGCCACCATGAGGATGGGAGCCTTTCTGGAGAAATTCACCAGGTCCTCTATTATCCTCCTCTTGGTGAAATTGAGGGGATAGGGATTGTCGAAGAGGTCCCCGCTGTGTATTACGACGTCCGGGTCGTAAGAAAGGGCTATTTCGAACGCCTCCCTGAATGCATCGTAGAAATCCCGCGGAGAACTGTTCAAATTGTACCTGCGCTTTCCGATATGGGTATCGGACAGGTGAACTATGCGCATGGATGGTTAATTTTATGGCATGGGGGATGTCTCCCCCAATCAATTACACGAGAGCACTCTTCCCACTTTTCCACCGGGTCTGTGGCAATCGTTGCATCCCCCGTAATACGCTTCGTATTCCATAACCCTGCTTTCTGTACCGCATTCCATAACCGCCTTATACCTGGCAGTGGTGAGGAGGGAATCGGTGTAGATATTGCCATAACGGTCCGTTGTAAGGACTATGGTGTCCGCGTCATCTGCGGACAGGAGGAGGATTCTCACACCGGAATCGGGTACACCTTCGGATACATTCCACACGGTTCCGGCATATCTGAACTTCGGCCTCTCCTCCTCTCCATCCTCGTATTCTGCAGTCCTATGACATACGAGACAGTCCTCCCGAAACTGAAGTTTACCGCCATCAATCATCACCAGGGCATGATTGTATCCATAATCCTCCTCACCCGGCCCCTCCACCTCGCACGAAGCGAGGAAAAAGGTCGCAATCAGCACGAGTCCAGCCCTCTTCATGGTCCACCTCAGAAGATTATCCAGAGCCCGGTGAGGGCCGAAAGTCCGCTGGCTATGAGCATCCACGTTCTGTGCTGGTCGTAGTATCCCCTGAAGGCAAGGTATCCGGCATACAGATAACTGCCCGTGGCGGCATAGGCGAGGGTGCCATGAATGAGCCTCCGGGTCTGACCTTCATCCCCCCACAGTTTGATTATGTTGTATGTCCCTATTGCAGACTGAACGGTGGAAAGGGTAAATATGGTGTATCCGATAGCCCTGTGGGAAAGCCTCAGATAATCGGGAGGCGTCTGATTGTTCTCGTACATATTGAGGGTATAGAGACCGGTCCCCACCTCGAACAGGCTCCCGAGTATGATTCCATAACCTATCCACCTGTGCAACTCGAATGTGGTCCTGCTCTCCTCTTCTTCAGCGAAGTCCTCCAGATAATTTTCGAAGGAATCCAGAGTATCCTCGTACTCCTGCATGAAGGCGGATACCCCGTAGAGGGGCAGTCCGGCAAAACCCTGACTGCTGAACGATAACAACAGAACCATCATTTCTTCACCTCCAGTATTATGCTACCCTCCACCTCCACATCGTCCGGAGCCTTCTTTACAAATCCGAACAGCGATGGGGGTTTGATGCCGAAGTCGGTGAATTTGACATGTCTCCCCGTGGTCAACTGGAGCCTGTCTTCCGAAATCCACTCGTACTTTATCTTCCAGGAATACTCCTTTGCCTTACCCTTCACCTTCAGCGTACCATTCAGCTCCACCTCTCCGCTTCCCCCTTCCAGAACCTTCTTCACGATATCCGCCGGCACCCTGGCAGTGAAGAATATGAACTTGTGCTTCGGATATCCCAGTATCTTGGCCACTTCCCTGTCCCTGGTGGTATTGCCCGACTTGAAGGAACGTACGGGAATTATCATCCTTATATCCAGGGAGGTATCGGGATTTATCCTGGTATCCACCTTTATAGCCCTGCTCTTTCCAGACACCGGATCCGGAAGCGCACCCATAGCCTTCAGGACGGTCTTATACTGCACCGACCCCGAAACCAGACTGACCCCCGAAAGGGCAATTAGAATCAATTGCATGTCCAAATTTTAATTCGATGATACCCATCTTCAATAAATCCCGGTGTAATGGGCTTCGCAGATAAACATCGCTTCATCCATTCGATAAAAATCCCATCCCATTACATGCCACATGGAATCTTCCATCGGACTCGACATGGACCTCGGCAGTCTATCGCACGTAATACCGTCCAATTGAAGCAATGCCTTAAAATTTGTTCCATGGAACTGGTGCTCATATTTCTGGTGCAGCAGGAGCCTGTGACTCCCAGGGACTCCGCTATAATGTGGACCGCGGTTGCAAAAGACTACATGCTCAAGGAGAATTATCAGAAGGTTATAGAAAATACGCGCAGAGCCCTGAAGCACGATTCCACCTACACCACTGCATACCTCATAATGGCAAAAGCCTTCCTGCACTTGAACATGCCTGATTCCGCCATATCCATATACGAACTCATGGTGAAGAAATTCCCCGATAAGCCCGAGGGGTACCAGGGACTGGGATACGTTTACGGGGTCGTGAAAAAGGATTACGAAAAGGCGATAGAGTATTACAGAAAGGCCCTCGAACTGGACCCCACCAACGAATCCATCCTCTTTGGCCTTGCGAAGGTTTACGAGGAAGCAGGAAAACCGGGAGAAGCCAGGACCCTGTACGAAGCCCTCATAAAGAAGTATCCGGAGCAACTCAAGTTCTACATAGCCTATGCCAAATTCCTGTACGACATCAAGGACTACAAGGCAGCCTCCGATATAATCGAAAAGGCATACGAGATGGACAGCGCCAATGTGGATATATGGAAACTGGGATACAAGATAAACGGTGACTACTACAAGAAACTGAAAAAGGAAAATCCCGAAAGCCCCGATGTGGTGAAGTATGCGAAGAGGACCATAAAGTACCTGAAGAAACTGTACGAGAAGGAACCCGACAACTTTAAATATGCATACGACCTCGCCGATGCATACGTGGTGGCGGGGATGGGTCAGAAAGCCATATCCCTTCTGAAGAAACTGGCCGAAAAGAAGAATCACTCCTCCATTTACATAAAACTCGGCTATGTCTATAGCGAAAACCTGAAGGACCTGGCCAATGCGGAGAAGATGTACAAGAAGGCTCTGGAGCTGGCAAAGCAGGAGGGCTCGGCCAAGAATATCTCCTTCATCTATGTGAATCTGGGGGACATATACTACGACAGGGCCACAGCCCTGAGGAAGAAGAAGCAGTACTGCAAAGCATACAGGGTTTACGATACAGCCATCGCATATTACAGCAAGGCCCTCAGCGAAGGGGAAATTCCATCCGAGAGTTTGAAGAAGTACGTTCTCAAGAAGAAGGACGTGACGAAGAAGTACAGACAGATAGCATGGAGGAAGTGCAACAACATAGACTGAAATAGATGGGGCGGCGTGTTTTATTACTTAATCAGACGTATGAACCGCTTAACATAGTCAGCCTTAGGAGGGCGATAAAACTCCTCGTCCTCCTTAAAGCAGAACTGGTTTACTTCGATGAGGATCACCTGATAAAATCGAGCAGCATCTCCATACCCCGCCCCGTTGTGATACGGCTAAAGAGGTACATCCATCTCAAGTACAGGGAGCCCCCGCTCACGAAGAAGAACATCCTCCTCAGGGACAACTACACGTGTCAGTACTGCGGAACGAGGAAACCTCCCCTTACAATAGACCACGTAATCCCCAAATCGAGGGGCGGGAAGGACACCTGGGAGAACCTCGTAACCGCATGCGTAAAATGCAATGCAAAGAAGGGGGACAGGACCCCCGAAGAAGCAGGAATGAAACTCCTTTCCAGACCCCGGAAACCCACGTACTTCGAACTCATAATAATGAGAAGCAGGATAGATGACGAAAGGTGGAAAGAATTCTTGTTCTTAAACTACTGACCGACACCCTCAACGTAGGTGCGGTGGTGGATTCCGTACAGGAAAGTCTCAGAAATCAGGGATATCTGAATGCCAGAGTCAGGGTTCAGGAGATGTACACAGTGGGGGATACGGTTAAAATAGTGCTCAGCGTATGGAAGGGATTCCCATACATAAGCAGATACGTGAGGACAGAAGGATACCTGACCTCCCTGATGTCTTACAGAGCCATTGCATCGAAGCAGTCCGGCAGAATTCTGAATATCCGCTCCATTCAGGAGGAATTGAGAAAACTGGACGAAATGTTCGGGAACAGGAGCACGAGCGACATCAGGGGGGACACGCTGGTCATTCGCAATACCACCGGACCCCGATTTCAGGGGAATATATACGTGGCTGACAGCATAAGGGGAAGCATAGAGGGGAAGTGGGATGGCCTGGAGATATACTACAGCGAGAGAAAGGCCCTGGCCTCCATTCTCATAGGATTACCATCACGCCACCCATCCGCTCTGAAATTCAACTACAGAAGGGAACTGCACGAGACCTACAGAGTTATGATAGCAAGGCCCGGAATATCCGCAGGTATAAAGTACAGGCCGGCATCGGGCATGGGTTTCGCAACGGATATCCACCTGGAGGAATTCGCAGGCAGACTGGAATATCTGGATGGATGGACTGTGGAGGGATTCCTCGATACGAAATTCCTGAAAACCGGATTGTACTTCTCCCGTACGGATACCACATTCGTGGGAGGGGCACAGGACATCCACGGCTACAGGGAAAATTCCCTGATGGCATACAAATACCTGTATATGAAAGTGGAGATACCCGTTGCAGGGGGCATATTTCTCTTCGTACAACCCCACTGGATAAACCGGAGCAGAACGATTGTCTCCTTTGGAGGCGGATTCGAGAGCAGGAATTTCAGAATATTCGCTGCAAAAGCGGGGGGAAATCCCCCCACCCTCCACGTGATAATCAGAAATTAATCTGCCTGTAAATCCAGAATCTGGCTATTATGCTGCCAGAGGACAGCGTATGCACGTACTGGGTATCCTCCAGTATGCCATACTTTTCGAAAACCGTGAGTGAGCCGGGTCTGGCCCATCCGTACTTGAGCCTGGTTCCGGGTATGAAGTATCCCAGTATCACTCCGATGTCTGCGAAGTCGGCATAGACGAACCTGAAGGTCAGATCGAATTCATAACCTATATCCAGGGAGTAGGGCTGATTGGGCTGGAGGGGGTAATCGGTGGGGTTGGCAGTGTAGAATTCATACTGCGGCCCCCAGTATTCCCAGTATGCGAAGAAGTCGAACCTGGTCTTCAGGGAGTGGAATATGGTATAGGGAGCCGTTTCGAAGTAAACGTTGAGCACCCTCAAATCGGAGAGATCGCTTCCGAAAACATCCCTGTACAGGCCCGGCTTCATACCAAAGGTGAAGATTTCTCCCAGACCGCTCCACTTACTCCAATCGCTGTTGACGTTGAGTTCGCTCCTGAGTGTGGGACTGAACCACCCCTCGTAAACATCCGGAGTGGTACCATCGTCCCCCTGAAAACTGGAATAACCTATGCCGAACGAAAAGGTTTCGCTGGCATCGTACCTAACGTTTATGGTATAGGCCAGAGAATTGAACCTGAAGCCGGGGCAGTTGTTCCCATCCACATCTGGGTCACAACCCCTCACCACTTCATAGAGCTGGTCTGGAAAATCGTTGTAAATGGGCTTCTTGGCAAGCCACTGACCAAACAGATATCCGAGTTCCGCCTTCAAACTGAACTTCTTTATGGGTCCCACATCGAGATAGAACCCGGTCCAGAAGGGCAGAAAGGCTTCCAGGTTTCTGTCCTCCAGCATGGTGGTGAGATACAGATTCATGGCAAAGGGCTGGTCCTCCCTCCTGGTCTTCCTGAGCACTATGCCATAGGTCTCCAGGTCGTACTTGGTACTGATCCACTTGTATGCCTTCGTGCTATCCGTGTTGTATGCAACGGGAAAGTAGGTAATGTCTATCTGGTTTCCACCTCCCTCGGAGAGTTTGAGATACAGAAAGTCCAGATATATGGGTTGCTGCTCCGTGAACTGCATCGTGAGGCCGAAGGTATTATAACCGGTTCCGTAGAAGTCGGATATCAGGAGACCGGAACCGTAATTCATCCTCATCCGTCCACCGTATATGAATGCCTTCTGTGCAAATGGCCAGTGCAGTGTATCGCTTATAATGTATGCTTCGCTGAGGAATGGATAATTTTTCCTGGGATATCCCGAATATATTCCCCACCAGGTCAATCCCAATCCTATGATAAATGCCTCGTTAATGACCAACTGGGACCTTACCCTGGCGTATCCAGCCTGAAACATCTCGTTCTGGGCTGGAACACCTACTCCGGTCAGATCAGGGATATGGGAGGTCACGTAAACGTTCGTGGCGAGTATCTCCCCGTCGAAATATGCCTGAACCACATCCCCGGTCCTGAACAATTCCATTTGTCCGTAGGCGAAGCTGGATAGCCCCGAAATCAATATTATTCCCAGAACCTTTCTCATGATACCACTAATTTTAAAGGCAAATGCCCTATCTGGAAAGTATGTAGTCCACCAGTGCGACCTTTTCGTCTTCAGAGAGAGGCCTGTACTCCCCTTCCCCCAGGTCATCCGGAAGGACTATGGGCTCTATCTCTATCCTCTTCACATTGACCACATTCGGAATCTTCTCTCTGAGTTGATGAAATCTGAGTTTCGCAGTGGTCAGTTTCAGGAGATTCTTCCCGATGGTGGTATACCTGGCCCCCTCTATCTTCAATCTGTCGCGGGGAGGCCGGGAGAGTTTGACTATGTAAGTGCGCTTTATATGGGATTCTCTGAATTTCCTCAGGAGTTCGGAATCGTTGGTCAGTATGAGGAGACCCATATCCTCCTTCTCCAGGGGCTCCAGGGGGAGAAGGTGCATTATCTCTCTGGGAACGAAGAATTCCCCGGCGGGTTTATTGTACATGACGTACTCCTTCCGCCTTACATAGGGGTTTATACGGTACCCCTTGAAAGTTATGGAACTGGTGAAGGGATTCACCATGGCGCGGGGGTCCCGCACGGGCTTTCCATTGACCTTTATATGACCCCTCTTTATGTAGGCGTAGGCCTTCCTCCGGGGAAAATAACCCGAATCCAGAAGAATCTGGAGCAGGGGCTTATGCATCGAAGGCCTCGCCGGTGAAGTCCAGCATCATCTCATCCATGATGGAGAAGTCCATCTCATCTATGGACGAAACATCCAGTTCGGAGAGGACTTCGAGGAATTTATCGGCATCCCTGTAATCCATTACATTCCCCTCTTTCAGATAGGAAACCAGACCCATTATGGAAGCCACCAGACTGGCTATCCCGCTTCCGTTCAGTTCCTTCAGGGTCTCGATCCCGGAATCCTCCTCCATTCCACCGCTCTCCTTCGAATAGAGGTAGGATGTGAAGAAGAGCCTGAGGGCCCTTGCCAGTTCCTCCCTTATCCGCTCCATCCTGTCCTTATCCTTCATCCTCTCCCACCATCTTTAAGTAAGCCTTCGCCACCATGTTGGCGGCCTTTCGAATCCTTCCTATGTAAATGGCTCTCTGGGAAGGGGAAATGGAGCCCCGTGCATCCAGCACGTTGAAAGTGTGAGACATCTTTATCACCATATCGTATGCCGGGAATACCAGTCCCCTATCCAGGAGACGGGGGACCTCCTTCTCGTAGAAATCGAAGGCTTTCATGTGGAAATCCACATCTGCTTCCTCGAAGTTGTAGATGCACCACTGCCTTTCGAATTCCCTGTAGATGTCTCCCCACGTGTACTTATCGTTCCACCTTATGTCGAATATGGAATCCACATTCTGGACGAACATGGCTATCCTCTCGAGACCGTAAGTGATTTCGGCAGAAGGCACCTTCAAATCCACAGAACCGGACTGCTGGAAGTAGGTGAACTGGGTTATCTCAAGACCATCCAGCCACACCTCCCATCCCAGACCCCATGCACCCAAGGTGGGGCTTTCCCAGTCGTCCTCCACGAATCTCACATCGTGTTTCTCTATCTCTATTCCCAATTCTTTCAAAGACTGAAGATAAATTTCGATTACATCATCCGGAGGGGGCTTGAGTATCACCTGAAACTGATGGTACTGCTGGACCCTATTGGGGTTCTCCGCATACCTTCCATCCTTGGGCCTGCGGGTGGGTTCCACATAAGCCGTATTCCACTCCTTCGTATCCAGAACCCGCAGAAAGGTGGCGGGGTTGAAGGTACCCGCACCCACTTCGGAATTATAGGGCTGCATTATGACAGCCCCCCTGTCCTTCCAGAACCTCTGGAGCCTCAGGATTATCTCATCGAAGGTAAGCATCAGAAGGATTTAATTTTACACTTAGTCTTCCACCCTATCGATGAGAGCCAGGTTGCGCTCCGGATACATCTTCCTTACTATTTTTCCGGAATCCCTGAATATGAACACCTCCAGGGTTCCCGTTATGGTCCCCTCGAAAAGGTGCCCCCCGAAAGCCCTGAACTGATTATCGGAAAGGGTTATGTGGATATGGAGTATGGGCTTTTCATCCAGAACCCC
>WGAQ01000027.1 GCA_015494735.1 Caldifarciminota bacterium
CCAGTATATTTACATCGATGCTTATGAGTTCCTTTTTCTCATCCTGCGTGAAGTATTCTACCTGTCGTCCGTCTCTCACAGCGGATATAATAAGGGCTGCTGTAACGGCAGAGGTTCCTCCAGAAATCATAAATGAAAGGTCCCTGTCAGTGTAACCCTCCTGAAAAATCTTTTTCAGAGCATTTTTTATGCAATCGAGAATTTCCTGGTAATTGTTGAAATCGGCAGGACCTATCATCTGAAAAGTGGGACTGTCTTTCCTCGGGATAGCACCTTTTAAGGTGCAAACGAAATCTTTATAATACCCATCGCTTCCGTTTTTGCTTACCAGAATTAGAACCTTTTCAACCGTTCCCAGGTGATAGGCTATATATCTGGCAGGTAATTCTAAGTTAGTATTGCAATTTTTCAGCATGTTTTTGCAGTTCTCGTCGTGATTTTGTTTTGACAGCTTTTCTAATATTATGCATCTCATCAATTCCCAATAATCATTGCAATATTGTTTGCTATGCGATCCGGATTTGGGGTCAATTTTGGGGATAGATAGCGCAAATATCAGGATTTTCTTCTTCTCCGGAACCCTCTTTACATGTCTTCCTCTGGGGACTGAGGTCATGAGCATGAACAGCATGAGTATATTGAAGAACATGAGGGCGGAAGACGCTGCTGCCCAGTATATTCCTTCTCTCAGGTAATCCGTAATCCAGCCTATGAGGACCAGTTCCAGAATCAGGGCTGTCAAACCGAAGACCGTTCCTATGTTTCCTCCCAGAACATCGCGAATTATTTTTCTGAAATTCGTATCCGGTTTCTTCGAGTACATGAGACCAATTAATATCAAAAAAATCAGTATATTAACCATTATGGATATCCATGGTACCGGTAGATATTTCTCTATAATTTCACCGAGGAGCATATAGCCGGAAGGCTCGGGATCTGCTCTTTTAAGCATAAGCATAAGGGGAAGGGAAGAAATAAGCAGTATAAGGCCCTTTCTAACTTCCAGGCGCTTTAACCATCTCAATATGACGCTCATGGTCCTGCTGCTTGCCTTAATAAATTCTTTCTATCAAATCGTATTTCCTGAGGGTGTTCAGAAAATTCCCGATTACACTGAAATTGGGATAACCAACGCTGGTTATAATTCTCTTGTTTTCCTTCTCTTCATTCCATAAGAATAGCTGACTCTTTGAGGGTTTGAAATCGGAGGGCATGAGGATAATCATTCCCTCGAATTGCCTTTTATCTCCTATAACCTTCAGTATCAAAGGGGATGCCCTTCTTGCTTTCTCGCTGCCATGGTGAAGGTGGACAGCCCCTTTTCTCCGAATACTGCTGAAGTAGAAGGGAAGGGGAAGACCGAAGACACTCCTTTCTACATCTATAGAGGGAACATTCTTTCCAGCGGTGTTGAGAGCGCTTTTGACATTGGAATAGTCCGGCTCGTAGTAGGACCTGTATGCATTCAGTAGAAATCCCATGAAATCGCACATGTCCATTGGGCTTTTAAAGGGTGCCGATTCACTTCCTTTATGCCATTTTTTTACCAGATACTTTCCTTCTCTTCCCCGCTGAACTTCCCTTATCCATCGATTGTAATTCTTCCAGTTTTCCTTTTCGATTCTGTATATTTCGAAACTGGAGATGTGAGGGATGTGGGGTCGGGGAGAGTTTCCCATTATCTTCATGATCTCGTTCAGGTTATCTCTGACCCATTTCTTTAAATTTCCGAAATCGGGATGGAATTTCAGCGAAATGTGGGGAAGCTCTCCCTTTATATCCCTGACTCTCAGAGAGCCGAAGCACCTTCTGGAGCGCGTTCCAAAATTTCCCAGATTCGTCGAGAGCCACAGGACTGCCAGGAGTTTCTTAATATCTTCTTCCTTTGCCATCGGATGGAATAGAATCTCCAAGGTAAATTTCCCCTGGAGATACTGCCTTCTTCGCTTTCCCCTCTGGTTTTCTTTGAATCTCTCATCGAGGGCAAATCCTATATAGTTGATGCCGGAACCGGAAATGGCATACCTTCCACCTGTACTCTGGAAATTTTTCGAAAATAAGCCCTTTGTTATCGATTGCTCCTTTATGCGAATATTCACCAATCCCCGTCTGGATGCGGTTCCCGTCCATCCGAAGAGTCTTTTCTCATCCTCGAATGAACCTCCTCCCACTCTAAACCACCATCTGAATAATCCTTTGAATGAGGAGGGCCGGAGTTCGGATTCCATCAGCGCATTACCCATGAATAGATTGGTAACTATTTCCATCTGAACTTTATACTTTTTCACGGGGCAATTATTTTAAAGGAGGGCGTATGTCCAGACCCTTGCGAATAGTTCTTCTCGGCGGGAGGTCGTTTCCGGCTCTGTTAAATATACTCAGGGATTCCGTTGGTCTTGTGAAAGTTATAGCCTTTTCAACTCCTCAAAGACCCCATATACTCGAGCAATTTAAAGATGCGCTTCCCCCTTATCTGAGAAATAAATATGAATCGGACATTATAGACCCTGATAATTTCGAAGCAGCCTATAATAAACTTTTCGAGACTATAAGCGAACTGGAAGAGGAGGTATCTATAGATATTACTCCAGCACCCAAAATACCTGCTCTTGCTGCATGGGAAATTGCCCGGAAATTCAGGGCGGAGATAATATACACCTCTGTTGTTTCTATGATTCGATTTCGATTCGATTTTTCCGATTCCACTTATCCACGCGTTTATTCCGAGAAGTTGCTCGATGAATCGATGGATGTTAGAACTTATCTATCCCTTTACGGCAGGAAAATGCGCAGAAACTGGAGTGTTATGGAACTGGAACTGAATTCCGATGATGTTTCGAGGAAGGAGAACCTGGCATTCGAAGTGGGCAGGCATTTTGTGATAAATTACGATGTTTATCAGTATCTTCTTCCTTTTCTCCGGTGTTTGCTCAATAAGTCGGACAGGATAGATGATTTCATTTTCGTGAGCAGGAATGCCATTTACGGATGCGATAAGTACTGGAAGCGAAATAAGGACAGATGGAAGATGTTCGAAAGGGAATTCGAATATATGGAAAGTATTGGGTTGATAAGAGATCTGAAGAAAGGCCTGTTCAACGCAGAGTTTTTATTGCCTTCCTCTAATGAGCAGTTTTTGCTGGGAAAGTGGCTGGATTTTTACATATACACCCTCTCCAGGTACACGGATCTCTTTCAGGATTGTGAGTATTCTGTTGAAATTCCCTCTTCGGAAAATACTCGAAACGAACTGGACTTTATTGGCATAAGTTATAAGGGATGGGTTTACATTGCTGAAGCGAAAACAGGTGAAGTGACGAGAAAGGAACTGGATGCTCTGAATACTGTCGCTGATCTTATAGGAGGAAGAGCAATCGTCAAATACATGATTCTGTTTAGAAATTCGAATCAAATTAGCGAATCGTTTGTTTCCCAGGCAAGGGAGAGATGGATAAATGTTCTCTCTGTAAGGGATATAGCATCTCTGGACCTTTTCAGGGAGAGATTATCTAAACCTGAGTTCGGCCCTATCTAATTCCTTTAAACTTTGCCGACCATGAAAGGCGGTGGACACGAAATTCTGCTTATAATCGCTCTGATTCTGTTTCTGGCAAGGTTGTTCGGAAGCATATTCTCCAGATTCGGAGTTCCGTCGGTCATAGGGGAAATCGTGGCGGGTCTGGTTCTGGGACCCAGTCTCCTGGGAATCGTGGAGCCCAACGAGGTCCTGAAGCTCCTGTCGGAAATAGGAATTATCCTCCTGCTGTTCCACATCGGTCTGGAGGTGGACTTCGATATATTGAAGAAAACGGGAATTCAGGCTTTTATCGTTGCCGTTATCGGGGCATTTCTGCCCGTTATTCTGGGGTACGGCGTGGGAAGGTACTTCATGGGTTTGAGCGATGTGGCCTCCCTTTTCGTGGGAGGGACGCTGGCTGCCACCAGTATAGGGATTACGGTCCGGATACTTCAGGAAATGGGGAAGATGAAGTACCGGGCTTCCCAGATTATACTTGCCGCCGCCATAGTGGATGACATCCTCGGGGTGCTCCTCCTCACCATGCTATACGAATTTGCACAGAATGGGACATTTCAAGCATTTTCTGCTGCAAGGTATTCCATGTACGTGTTCACATTTCTGATTGCCGCCCCATTCGTTGCCTATGTGGCCGCCATGGCCATGGACTTCGTGGTGAAGAGGTATGGGGATCACAGAGTAATCGCTCCCTTCCTCCTTTCCCTTATGTTCTTTCTGGCTTATGCGGCTGAGAAGGTGGGGGCTCCGGAGATACTGGGAGCATTCACGGGAGGCCTGGCTTTCTCCAGGAGGTTCAGAATTCCGTTCGTCAGGAATTTCAGGGTTTCCTCCCTCACGCTGGATAGAATCGAGGGAATTATAGAGCCCCTGATGCTTGTGTTCACACCCATGTTCTTCGTATATGTGGGGCTGGAAATTAACCTGCGGGAGATAGACTTCACCTGGAATCTCTTCTGGATATTCCTTCTTCTGTCTCTCGTGGCATTTGTCAGCAAGGGAATTGCGGGAATTTTCGTGAAGGGGAGTATGGCAGAGAGGTTCTTCATTGGACTGGCCATGATACCCAGGGGCGAGGTGGGACTCATATTCGTGGAACTGGGGCGCATGAGCGGAATATTCGATGCCAGTCTCTACGCTGTCATGATAGGGGTCGTGGTGTTCACCACATTCATCGCACCGTTTATGATGAGGTTTTATATAAACAGGACGGGCCTGTTCGCCGACTGATTACTCTGGAAGTTCTATTAAATCACCCGGAGCATATTCGGGAGTGTGGGAGGCCGTGACTATTCCTTTACCGATGCGTGGGTCGAAGATTGCGAGAACCTTTACCACGTGATAGAGATGTGTTAAATAACTGTATAACCAGACCGGCCCCTTTCCCGATAGAACGACTATCATGTGGGAGAACTTATCGCTGACCGGGTCAGGGATATCCATGCTCTTCAGGTCTTCCGGAGTCAGGTTCCTTGTTAACTGGAACTCGATGATTGCAACATTCCCTTCCCTTCGAATGGAAAATCTGATGGGATTCTCACCTTTTACCTCCACCTGAACCCTCCTTTGTTGCAGTTAATTTTAAAGACATCCACTTTAACCTTTCCCCATGCCTATCAGAGGATTGATCGTTCACGGAGGTGCGGGGAGGTGGGAAGCCCGGAGGCTGGAGAGGGCAAAGCCCGTTTTGATACGTGCGGTGGAAAGGGGAATAGAAGCCTTTAACGAAAATGGGGATGTGGTCTCTGCCTGCGAGGAGGCTGTTAAGGTTCTGGAGGATTCTGCCCTTTTCAATGCAGGCACCGGCTCCACCCTGAACATATTCGGAGAGGTGGAAATGGATGCGTCCATAATGCGGGGGTGGGACCTGGAGGCGGGGGCAGTTGCTGCTGTCAGGAGAATAAAGAATCCCATATCCCTTGCCCGAAAGGTTATGGAGGAGACGGACCACGTGATGCTGGTGGGGGAGGGGGCGGAGAGGTTTGCCCGCGCTCTGGGGTTCCAGGAGTACGATCCCATAACCCCCGAAAGGCTGGAGAAGTACAGGAAATATATGCAGAAGTTGAAGGAGGAGGGTATCGATGCCCTTCCGGTCAGGTGGAAGAGGCTGGGGGAGCTCATGAAGAAGTATCCCCATTACTTCCATGGAACTGTGGGATGCGTTGCCGTGGATGATGCCGGTAAAATCGTTTCTGCAAGCTCTACCGGCGGGGTGTTTCTGAAGCTGGAGGGGAGGGTGGGGGACACTCCCCAGATTGGCTCCGGAATCTATGCGACGGAATTTGCGGGGGCTTCTGCGACGGGAATCGGAGAAGGGATAGCCAGGGTGGTTCTGAGCAAGAGGATATGCGATGCAGTGGAGAGGGGCATTTCGATAGGGGAGGCTGTCAGGATGGGGATAGATTACCTTACGGAAAGAGTGGGGCTGGATGCGGGGGTGATTGCCCTCGATGTGGAGGGGAATGTGGCTCATCATAGCAATACGGGGACGATGCCTGTGGCTTATTACTCGAATGGAAAGATGGGTGTGGAGCAGGGGTAGGGTATTGCTCAGCTTCCATTTCCGTAAAATTCTGTAATGATGCTTCCGGTAATTCTGGCGCAACTTCCCGTGTACATGTCCCCTCTGGAAATGGGTTGGTCGGATTACCTGGAATATGGAGTTCTGGAGGGGTACGTCTGGGGAAGTGGAGTGGTTCCGGTGAAGATGCTCGTGGAAAATTATTCGCGGGGATATTTACCTCCGGATATCGATGTGGTCATGGTTTATCCCACACCCCGTGGAGAGGTACGTATCGTTCTGGATAAGGAACTGCGTAAGGAGATGGTGGAATACATGGAGAAAGTCGATTCCTCATGCGCATCCGGACAAGTGGTCGGGACCATGGTGGATGTGGAAGCCTTTCTGGACCCCTTATGGATTCCCGATATCCGTGTATATGGCAGAGATGGATTCCATTCTTCGAGGGTTTTGAGAAAGGGAGTGGATGTGCACCTCGTGTGCTACGAAACTGGAGAAAGGCGTTTCCTCGTACTTTATCCCGAGTACGTGCGCAGGGGAGATGTGGACCCCCTTTATTACGAAACGCCCTTTCCACCCCTGTATGTGGATATGGACTCCCTGATTCTCCTGAAGAAAATGCTTTCGGAAGATTACATAGGGCGCGCAATGCGGAGTTCGACTCGATAGGCTTAAAATTAGGCCATGTTAACAGCAATACTTCTGTCTCAGGTCAGTGCGGCAGGGGTTGCCGTGGGAAGTCCCCTGGGTATCGCTATAGTGATTAACGACAATTTCAGGGCTGTGGGGGGATGGAATATAAACAGGGGATACATATACCTGAGTCTGGACAGGGATTTTTACCTTAACTCCACCACGCTGCATCCCATGGATGCGTATATCGGATTCGGGGGGTATATATCCGGAATAAACGTGGCCCCTCCAGGCCAGCCCGCTCAACTGGACCTGTACTTCGGTATAAGGATTCCCCTCGGGCTCGAATACGATTTCAGCGATATTCCCATAAGGGTCGGTCTGGAAGCGACCCCCGTTGTGGGCATATTCCCGACAACGGACATTTACATGTTCGCGGATATCTATTTCCTTTTCAGATTCAAATGAAGCCCTTCCCTCTCCCCCGGGACTTTGTGGATGCCATCGCATGCGCCTGGGGGGGCAGGGTGGTGATGTACGAGCCCCTTCCCCTCGTGGAGAAAGGGGCATGGTTTCTCAGGAGGGCATATTCCCTTCCGTTCGGTCTGTATGGGGGATTTCTGGACAATCCGGATTACAATCTCGTCAGACGCCTTTCCATGAAGTACATGCGGTTTGCGATAGTGGATTTCCAGAACAGAATGGAGCCCGAAGAGGTACCGTATATGCGCGTCCACAACCTTACCACCCATATCCTGACCGTGCCGGAGAATATGGAATCGTACATGTCTTCGTTGAAGAAAAAGAGACGACGGAGTCTTCAGAATATGCTCAACAGGATGCGCAAATTGGGGGTGGAGGTATCCCTTTCCTGGAACTGGCTGGATGATTTTCACGATGTTTACAGGAGGAGCACCCGCTCCAGACCCCTGAGTATCTCTTCCATCCGATGCCTGAGGGACCATTCAATTCTCGTCAGCGCCGTCAGGAGGGGGAGATTTCTCGGAGGCGTGCTGGTCCTCAGGGTGAAGGACTATGCCCTTCTGTGGCTTGCGGGATGGAAGAAGCAGATGCAGATTTCCGAATTTCTGTACTACAGCGTCATAGAGATGGCGGCGCAGGAGGGTATAAGCGTTCTGGATTTCGGGGCATCGCATACGCAGGGGGTTAGATGGTTCAAGGAAAGCATGGGAGGAAAGCCTTTTCCCTATCGCGTTTTTGAATCCCGGAAGATTTGAAAGAATCTTTCTTCGGACATGGATATGACGTCGAATCCCTCATCCTTCATCATTTCTTTCAGGAGGGAACTCTTCATGCCCTTCTCGCATACTATCAGGTAGCGCCTGTTCCTGTCCCATTCGTGGAAGGATGACACGGCTTTTTCGAGACTCATCCGGATTGCTCCCTCTATTTCTTCCCCTCCACTGCGCAGGTCTATGATTATTCTGTCTTTCACATCATCCGGGGAACTTTCAACCCTTTCCTCCTCGAGGGGCAGGACGGTAAACTCGAGATTCTCCACCACGCTCCAGTCCATCTTCTCCTTTTCTGAAAGGAGTTTCTCCATCCTGCCATGGGTCTCCACGTTCTTCCTGGATATAGCGCAGTATTCCTTCCCCTTGTAGGATATGTCGAATGTCCCTATCCTTCTCGCCACCTCGATGATTTCGGATTTGCGCATTGCTGATAGGGGTCTGATTATCATGGTGTCAATGCTCCTGTCCAGAAGAGCCAGATTCCTGAGCGTCTGGGTGGATACCTGACCTATGGATTCCCCCGTGAGGAGGGCATCGGAATTCAATTCTCTGGCGATTCTATTTGCCACCTGATAGAAGGCATATTTCAGCATGAGATTCCTGTACGATGGGCGGATTTTCAATATCTGGGCCACCACTTTCTGAAATGGGACGTATATGAATTTCCCCCTGGAGCCGTATCCCCAGTTCTTCTTAAGGTATCGTGCCATTGCAAGGGCTATCGCCTTCTGCTCACCGCCGAGGTCGAAGAAGATGAAATCCACATCCAGACCCATCCTGTATGCATACCACACGGATACCGCCGAGTCTATGCCTCCGGAAAGCATTGCCAGGACCTTCCCCTCCGAGCCCACGGGAAACCCTCCCTCTCCCCTTATCTTCTCCGTATATACGAAAGCCGTATTTCCCTTTATCTCCACATGGCAGGTGACCTCGGGATTCGTCAGGTCCACCTTTCCATAATCCACGAGGAGGGCTCCCAGTTTCCGCTCCACATCTCTGGAAGAGAAATCGTGTTTTCCGGTACGGGTGCTCCTTACAGCAAACCGCCTTCCCCTGACTCTCTGGATGCAGATTTCTCTCCCCTCTGTCAGAAGGTCTTCCAGGGTCTCGAATCGGACCTCTTCCGTGGGGGATATGATTTCTATTCCGAAAACGCGCCGCAGTATGTCCAGGGCCTCCGGAGGGGCTTCCACCACCATACCGAACCACTCTTTCCTTATGGAGTGCTCCATTTCACCGAGGGCTTCCTTCAGATTTTCGTAGAGTATGTGCATCAATCTGCGCTTCGTCCTGTCGGATTTGAGGGTGATTTCCGAGGAATATTTCAGAAGGAACTTCACGGGGGAAAATTTTACAGAAGAACTGAATCGTCTTCAGGGGTGAATCCGGACAGACCCGGGAGAACTGGAGAAGTATGGAAAGTCCGGATAGATAAGTCCCCGGTCTATCGGGAACCAATTCTTTGATAATCAGGGCTTTTCTTCGATGAGCAATTTGCCGGCTTTAAAATATAGGAGGGAAGAAAGGGGGTGAATCATGATGGATGAGAGACTCCAGGAGTTCAGGGAAATGTGGCTCCGGGCAAAAGAGGACCCGGAAAGGTTCTGGGATGATAGGGCCCGTGAGGCTGCCGCTGATATCCACTGGTTCTCTCCCTGGAGGAAGGTGTTCGAATGGGAATACCCCCGATTCAGATGGTATGTGGATGGTAAGACCAACATAGCCTACAGCGCCCTGGACCATAAACTGTCCAGATACGGTAATAAGGTGGCCTACATATATGAGAACCCCGAGATGGGCATATATTACTCCGTGACATACAATCAACTGTATCACATGGTGAGACAGTATGTCCGTGCCCTGAGGGCCGCGGGTGTGGACAGAGGGGACAGGGTTCTTCTCTATGTGCCCAATTCCATAGAAGCCGCTGCCATGGTTCTGGCTATTGCCCGAATCGGTGCCATATCCGTAACGGTTTTCGCGGGGTTTTCCGCAGGTGCCATAGCGGACAGGATAGAACTGACTACCCCTAAACTCATATTCACTCAGGATTACACTTACAGAAGGGGAAACCTCATACGGTTGAAAGAGAAAATGGATGAGGCCCTTTCCATGATTCCGGAGGCTGTGAGACAGCAGGTGGAAAAGGTGGTCGTTCGGAGATTCCTTCCCCATGAGAGTGTCCAGATGGTGGACGGAAGGGATATATTTCTGGAAGACTTCCTCCGGATGGGTGATGGATTCAGCGACTCGTACGTGGAGATGGATGCCAACGACCCGATATTCATAATGCCCACATCCGGAACCACAGCCCGCCCGAAACCTGTGGTTCACGTTCATGGAGGTTATCAAATATGGAACTACTGGGCTGCCAGATGGGTGTATGGTCTGGATTCCCACGATATCATCTTCAACACATCTGATATAGGCTGGATAGTGGGCCAGAGTTATATGATTTTCGGGCCCCTTCTGGCGGGAGCGACCGTAATATTCTTCGAGGGAACGCCCGATTATCCGCATCATGGTGTATGGTACGAGGTTATAGAGAGAAACAGAGCCACCCTTATATGGACTTCCCCCACAGGAGCCCGATTCCTGAGGCGTTCTGGAGTGGAACTGGCCAGAAAGTACGACCTTTCTTCCGTGGAGAGGGTTATAGTGGCAGGGGAGGTCCTCAATCCCGACGTGTGGCACTGGCTCTACGAAGAGTTGTTCCAGAAGAGAATCCCCATAATAGACCACATGTGGCAGACGGAAACCACGGGTCCCATGTTCGGATATCCGTATGGGGTGCTCGGGAAGGATGTGATAGACATGATAAAGCCCGGCTCTGCCGGAATTCCCATGCCCGGAATCGTTCCCGTTATAGTGGATGAGCTGGAGGGGAAGGAACTGGGTCCCATGGAAAAGGGAGTCCTTTACCTTAAACAGCCCTTTCCCGGATTGACTCAGACCCTCTGGGAGGATTTCGGAAGATACGTGGAAACGTACTGGAAGGAATGGGGGTACAGGACGGGGGATGCTGCTTATATCGATAAGGATGGATATATCTGGTTCGCGGGGAGAGCGGATGAGGTGATGAAGATTTCTGGCCACAGGATAGGCACGATAGAGGTGGAGAATGCCCTCATATCCCATCCCGCTGTGGCCGAGGCCGGTGTGGTGGGGGTCCCGGATGAACTCAGGGGTGAAGTGGCTGCTGCATTCGTGGTTCTGAAACCCGGATATGAGCCCACCGATGAACTCAAGCAGGCTCTCATACAGCACGTGAGGGACACTATGGGTCCCATCGTGGTATTCAGGGATATACAGTTCGTGAATATGTTGCCCAAGACCAGAAGCGGAAAGATCATGCGAAGGGTCATGAAGAGGCTCCTGACCGGTGAGGAACTGGGTGACCTCTCCACCCTGGAGGAAGAAGCATCTGTGGATGAAATAAAGGAGGCCATAAGCAGGATAAAGCGCCTGTGAACTTCTGGCCTGCGAGTGCAGGGGGCTGAGGGCAAAGTCAGGACTTTCCGGAAGCGTCTTCAGTACTGTGTAAAGAGTCCTGCGCTCTATTTGAATTTGGTGTTTCCCTCACTCCGGGTATCGAGAGTGGATTATAACTCTAAAATTTCCCCATGGCGATAATTACCAACGATGAGGAGAAACTGCTCGAATACCTGAAGAATGCGAAGACCATAGCAGTAATCGGATTGAAACCGGGGACGGATGTTCCCGCCGGAAGGATACCCAGATATCTGAAGGCGCAGGGTTATAAGGTCATTCCGGTGAATCCAAAACTGGAGAAGTGGCTGGGGCAGAAGGTTTA
>WGAQ01000028.1 GCA_015494735.1 Caldifarciminota bacterium
ATCCATGGAGAGATGTTCTTCCTTCCCAACATCCACAACCCCCCATCCGAGCTGTACCTGTATTCCGATTCGATTCATCTGGCGAAGCACCTCATGGACCTGACTTCGAGGGGATACATCATCACATTCGAGGAGGAGGTCCTGAGAATAGCCCACTCCCTGCGATACGGTCTCGAACTGGAATATGCTCCCATCGGGGGCATAAAGGGACTGGGATATATGAGGACCAATGCCCTGAAGATTGCCCTGAAGGAGATGGGAATGGAGGTGAACTTCACGGATAAGGTGGAAAAGATAGCCAGAAATCTGGACATAAATCAACTGATGGATGTCCTCCACGCCAGGTACAGGAACGAGAGAATAGCCAGAAGGGAGCTGAATAACATAATGAAAGTGCTCAGGGAAAACCTCAACCAGTATCTGCTGGACGAGGGAATCATGAGGCGCCTGGCCCTTCTGAAGATGGACAGGGATGAGGCCCTGAAGAAGGAACCCATCGAACTCTACAGGAGATTCATAGAGGATTAAATCGAGGGAAAATCCCCCGAATCGGACTAATCCTCCATTATCTCCTTTTCCTTGGCCTCCATTATCTCGTTTATCTTCTCGATATATTTGTCCGTAAGGTCCTGAATCTTCTTCTCCGCCACCCTCCTCTCGTCCTCCGAAATCTCCTTGTTCTTCTCCATCTCACGAATCATCTCTATGGCATCGCGGCGAATATTCCTGATACTGACCCTTGCATCTTCGGTCAGCTTGTGAAGGAGCTTTATGAGTTCCTTCCTGCGCTCCTCGGAGAGGGGAGGTATGGGGATGTTGATTACTCCCTTCTCTACCCTGGGATTAAGGCCCAGGCCGGAAGACTTTATGGCCTTGTCTATCTCCGAAATGGCCCCCTGGTCGAAAGGCTTAACCCTGAGGAGCCTGGGCTCGGGTGCCATTATGGTGGCTATCTGATTGATGGGAATCAGGTTTCCGTAGTAATTGACCTTTATACCCTCAAGGAGCGCCGGAGTCGCCCTTCCCGTCCTTATCTTTGCAAGTTCCTTCCTGAAAGCCTCCACGGCCTTCTTCATACGATTTTCCGCATCCCGATAAATATCATCCAGCATACCCATCCTCCTTTTACACGAAATTTTATAGGGAAAGTTCAGGGTCTGATTAAGGTTCCCACCTTCTCGCCGGAAAGCAACTTCAGAAGGTTGCCCCTGCGCGTAATATCGAAGACGATTACCGGAAGATTGTGCTCCCTCGCGAGGGTGATGGCAGTGGCATCCATCACCTGGAGATTCTTCCTGATGTACTCATCGTACGTCAGTTCCTCATACCTGCGGGCATCCGAACTGGAATCGGGGTCCTTATCGTACACGCCGTCCACCTTGCTCCCCTTCAACAGGACATCCGCCCCGATTTCTATGGCCCTGAGGGTGCCCGCCGTATCGGTGGAAAAGAGGGGATTCCCCGTCCCCCCCGCGAAAATTACCACACGGCCCTTCTCCAGATGCCGTATGGCCCTCCTGCGAATATAGAACTCCGCGACGCTCCGGACCTCTATGGCGCTCATGACGCGGGTGTCGAGGCCCTTCTGCTCCAGGATGCTCTGGAGAGCAAGAGCATTCATTATGGTGGCAAGCATGCCCATGTAATCGCCGGTGGTTTCATCTATTCCCACACGGGAAGCATCCCTGCCCCTGAAGATATTACCGCCCCCGACCACGAGGGCAATATCCACATCGAATTCTTCCTTTGCCTCCTTCACCTCATCTGCTATGGAGTGAATAACCTCTCTGGAATATCCGAAACCACCCCCTCCCAGAATCTCGCCGCTCAGCTTCAGCAGTACCCGTTTATACTTACTCTTCACCGACCTTGAATCGGACAAAGCGCACCACCTCTATGGGCTTGCCCAGTTCTCTGGACTTCTCCTGCAGGTACTCACCCACCGTCTTCCCGGTATCCTTTATGAAGGGCTGTGCGAGAAGTGTTTTCTCCTCGAGGAAAGCCTTTATCTTACCTTCCACGATTCTCTCGATTATGTTCTCGGGTTTGCCCTGCTCGAGGGCCTGCTCCCTGTATATCTTCTTCTCCCTCTCCAGAACATCCTGAGGGAAGTCCTTTTCGCTCACGCTGTAGGGAGCCATTGCGGCAATCTGCATGGCCACATCCCTTGCGACGGGAATTACGGCTTCGTCGTCGGGCTTAACCTCCACCATGGCAGCCAGCATGCTCCCGGGATGGACATAGATTTCTATCAATCCGTCCCCGGTCTCGAAGATTGCGAATCTCCTGAGGACGATGTTCTCCCCTATCTTACCGATGGCCAGTTTAATCTTCTCTTCCACCGTGTCCCCGGAATCCGTCTTGAGGGAAAGGAGCTCCTCCACGCTGGAAGGTTTGTGCTTTACCACCATGCCCAGGATTTCAGAGAGGAGGTTCTTGAAGTCATCGGTCGCAGCGACGAAATCCGTTTCGCAGTTGAGTTCGACGAGGGCACCGAATTTCCTGTCATCGGAGAGGTAATGACCAACCAGTCCCTGCTTTGCAGTTCTGGAGAGTTTCTTCTCGCTCTTCGCTATGCCCTTCTTCCTGAGAATCTCGATGGCCTTGTCGAAATCACCATCCGCCTCCACCAGCGCTTCCTTCACATCCTTAATTCCAGCCCCGGTCATCTCGCGGAGCTGCTTGATCATTTCGGTGGTTATCTTTGCCATGTTATGCCTCCCTGCTCATAAGGGCTTCCCTGTCCTCTCTGCCCTTCTTTATGGCATCGACGATCACTCTGGTTATCAGGGATATGGATTTTATAGCATCGTCGTTGGCGGGAATGGGATAATCGATTACATCGGGGTCTCCGTTGGTGTCGATGATTGCGATGACCGGAATATTGAGAAGGTTGGCCTCATGAACGGCAATCTTCTCGTGGACAGGGTCTATGACGTACAGGACATCGGGGAGGTCCTCCATTCCGCGGACACCTCCGAACTTCTTCATCAGCTTCTCGTATTCCTTCTTGAGTTTGGTAATCTCCTTCTTCACATAGACGCTCTCACCCTTCTCGTACTCCTCCAGAATGGCCTCTATCTCCCTCAGCCTCTTCAGCCTCTGCTTGGTAGTCTGGAAGTTGGTCAGGAGTCCTCCGGGCCACCTCTCCACCACGTAGAATGCTCCGGCTTCCTCGGCGAAACTCCTCACTATATCCTTCAGATTCTTCTTCGTGGCTACGAACAGGAAAGTTCCTCCCCTCTTTGCAGTCTCGTATGCGAATTCGGCAGCCTTCTGGAGAAGGGGAATGGTCTTACGGACATCGATTATGTGATAGCCGTTGCGCTCCTTGAATATGTATTTCTTCATCTTGGGGTTCCACTTGCGGCGCTTGTGGCCGAAGTGGGCCCCCGCCTCCAGCAGGTCGTTCAGCGTAATATTAACGCTTAGTGTACTGCCAAGACCTTCTTCTCTTGGTCTTTCCATACTTCATACGCTCCTTCTTTCTGGGATCTCTCGTTAAAAGACCTGCATCCCTGAGGGGTTTCCTGTAGGTTTCGGGGTCATAGGCAGCCAGAGCCCTTGCAATACCATTACGCACAGCCCCGGCCTGACCCGATATTCCACCACCCTTGACCTTTATCACCAGGTCGAACATACCGAGGGTCTTCGTTATCTTGAGGGGCTCCAGTATATGGTCCACCAGAAGGGGGTTTTTGAAGTACTCCTCCGGCCTCTTGCCGTTGATGTAAATCCTGCCACTCCCCCACTCCTTCAGGCGAACCATGGCCCTCGAATCCTTGCGCCCCCCTGTGGCGAACACTATCTTCCTGTAGGAACCATCTCCCCACAGCTTGAGCATTATGCGCTCTCCCGTATCCAGGAAGAGAATCTTATCCCCCGTGGGGAGCTCCTTCTCCTTATAAACCTGCGGAATCTTTATATTCATAGTTCATACCCCTTTTTGAACTCGAACACTTCCGGCTTCTGGGCATGATGGGGGTGCTCCGGACCCCTGTAAACCCTGAGTCTCCTGAGCCTGTGCTTCCTTGTGGCATTCTTCGGGAGCATACCCTTAACAGCCAGCATTATCACCCTTTCGGGATGCTTCTCCATCATCTGGCGGGCTGTCCTCTCCTTAAGACCTCCGATGTATCCGGTGTGCCATCTGTATATCTTCTTGTCCATCTTATTCCCCGTAAGTAGAACCTTCTCCGCATTGATTACTATGACGAAATCCCCGTGGTCCTGATGGGGAGAGTACTCCCTCTTGTGCTTCCCCTGGAGGAGTTTGGCTATTATGGAAGCCAGTCTTCCCAGAGGCTTCCCCTCTGCATCTATCACCCACCACCTGCGCTTTATCTCCCCATCCTTGATGAAGGTGGTCTTCATCTCTCAGCCTCCCTTTTCATCCAGCTTAAAAATGCTCTTTATCTCCTGATATATCTTCATCTTGGGCTTGGCCCCCACTATCTTCCCCACCAGCTTCCCGTCCCTGAAGCACAGCACCGTGGGAATGGACATGACCCCATAGGTGGCCGGAGTCATGGGATTCTCGTCCACGTTCAACTTCAGGAGTCTGATTCCGAATTCACGGGAAGCGCTCTCCAGATAGGGCTCTATTGCCTTGCAGGGCATGCACCAATCCGCCCAGAGGTCCACCATAATCATACCGGGGTCTTCCTTCAGGATTTCCTGAAGCTGGGCGTCCGATACATGCTCAGGCATTTTCCTCTACCTTCTTCCCTTCCTTCTTCCTTACCCAGGGACTCTCCTCCGGGAACCTGAGGAGCTGAATTATAGACAACTCGGCCCCATCACCCCTCCTGTATCCGATGCGGAGGACTCTGGTGTATCCGCCCCTGTGATTGCTGTCCCTGAAGAGGGGAGCCACAGCATGGAAAATCCAGTTGGTGAGTTTCCTGTCGTCCAGGAATCTGTTGACCATCCTGCGATTGTGAACCGTATCCTCCATCGCCCTGGAGAGGATGCTGTCGATTATGGAGCGGGCGACCTTGGCTCTCGGAGTCGTGGTCTTGGAATAACCATACATGAAAACCCCCCTCACGATATTCCGGAGGGTTGCCTTCCTGTGCTCCCTTTCCCTTCCAAGTTTCTTGACCTTCTTTCTATGCCTCATGGTTTACTGCTCCTGCTTGGACTTCTTTGCGAAATTAAGGGAGAGTTTCTTAACTGCGTCTTTGACCTTCTCCATATCTTCCAGTGTGAAGCCCTCTTCCACCAGCCAGTCGGCTATCTCCTCCTCCGTATAGGAAACAAGGTCTCCAACCGTGTTGATGTTCCTCTTCTTCTGGAAGAAGTTCACCAGAATCTGGGGAATACCCAGCTTCTCGATGGGCAGTTTCCTCTTCTCCTCCAGGGACTTTTCGAATTCCTCTATATCCACGAACTCCACTTCCTGGCTCCTGTAGGTGAGTTCCCTCGAGGCGGATTCGAAGTGTTTCTTCAGTATATCCAGAGCCCTGAGGTATGCATCCACAGGGTCCACCGTCCCATTGGTCCATATCTCCAGGGTGAGTTTCTCCTTATTGATGAAGGAGCCATACCGGACCTTCTCGAAGGAGAAATTGACCTTCTCCACCGGTGAGAAGTTTCCATCCACGAATATGGTGTTTATGGGAAACTGCTCCTTATAGGACTCCTCGTAATCCTCCATGGGATAAAAGCCTATGCCTTTGTCCACGTATATCTCCGCCCTCACTTCCCTGTCGGTGGTAATCGTCATAATATGCTGGTCGGCATTGATTATCTCCACACCGGAGGGCAGTTCGAGGTCCGAAGCCTTCACCTCCCTGGGTCCCTTCACGTCGAGGGTTATCCTGGCGGGAAGGTCCACTAAAGATTCGTCCACCTTTATATTCAGGCGCTTCAGATTCACCACGATGTAGGGAACATCTTCCAGAACCCCTTCCATCGCAGTGAACTCGTGGTCAACCCCCTCGATGTTGACAGCCACCACGGCGTATCCCTCTATGGAGGAGAGAAGAACCCTCCTCAGAGCATTGCCCACGGTAATCGCATAGGATTTCTCGAGCAGAGGAATGACGATTCTTGCGTACGAATCCTTTTTCTCCTCCACGTAGAACCCATTGGGATAGAGCAATTCGGAAACAGCCATTTCAACCTCCTTACTTGGAGTAAAGCTCCACTATCAATCTCTCGTTTATGGGATGCGTGATGTCCGCTCTGGTGGGCTTCCTTATCACTTTGGCAGTGGCATTTTCCTCATCGACAGCGAGCCATTCCACTCTCGGCAGATTCTTGTGGAGTTCGAGAGCCCCCAGGAATTCCGGATTGTTCCTGAACTTGGGCACGATGGATATCACATCGCCCTCCCTCACCTGATAGGAGGGGATGTCCACCTTCCTGCCGTTGACCAGAACATGTCCATGGCGGACGAATTGTCTGGCCTGAGCCCTGGACTTGGCGAATCCGGCCCTGTACACCACGTTGTCCAGACGCAGTTCGAGGAGGACCAGCAGGTTTTCACCGGTGTTTCCGGGCATACGGCGGGCCTTTTCGAACAATCTGCGGAAGGGACCTTCCAGAAGACCGTAGATTCTCTTGACCTTCTGCTTCTCCCTGAGCTGCATTCCGTAGATGGTCAGTTTAACCCTCTTGCGTCTGGGTCCATGAACTCCAGGAGGATAGGGTCTCTTCTCGAAGGGACACTTGCTGGAAAGGCACTTCTCTCCCTTCAGATAGAGTTTCTCTCCCTCCCTTCTACAGAGCCTGCAACGGGGACCTGTATATCTTGCCATTATACCTTCCTCCTCTTGGGTGGCCTGCATCCATTATGGGGAATGGGCGTTACATCCTTGATAGCATAGACGAATAGACCGGCGTTGGCGATGGTTCTTATGGCAGTCTCCCTTCCGGGACCGGGACCGGAAACCCTGACTTCCACCTTCTCTATGCCAGCAGCCCTGGCCATCTTGGCAGCCATCTCAGCAGCCTTGCTCGCAGCAAACGGGGTTCCTTTCCTGGTTCCTTTGAATCCAGCCCTGCCACCACTGGACCACGCTATTACATTTCCCTCGAGGTCCGTGATGGTCACGATGGTATTGTTGAAAGTCGATTGAATGTAAACTATTCCAAGAGGCCCAACCTTCTTCTTGGTCTTCTTACTCTTCCTGGCCCTTGCCATTTATCCCTTCCTCCTTCTCTTGAAGATATTACCTCTCGGTCCCTTACGGGTCCTGGCATTATGACGGGTCCTCTGTCCCCTGACCGGAAGACCCAGCTTATGCCTTATTCCACGATAGCAGTTAATGTCAATAAGACGCTTGATATTCCTCTGTATCTCCGCCCTGAGCGCACCTTCCACCTTCAGGTTATCGATGTAGGATCTGAGACGGGCTATCTCTTCCTCGCTCAGGTCCTTCACCTTCTTATCCGGATCCACACCCGTTTCCGCAAGAATCTTCAACGAGAGAGGAATCCCAATACCAAAGATCCTGTCGAGGGCCACGAAAATCTTCTTGTTCTTCGGCAAATCAACTCCTGCTATTCTCGCCATAGTTTTCCTCCCTTAACCCTGCCTCTGCCTGTGCTTGGGGTTCTCACAGATAACCATAACCCTGCCCTTACGCTTAATTATCCTGCACTTGGAGCACATTCTCTTCACGGATGCGCGCACTTTCATAATGCTGACAATTATAAAGCAGACAAATTCGCCCCTTTATGAATAAATCTCGTGAGTTGATAAAGTTTAAACCCCCTTAAAACGGCAGGTCCATCACCTCTTATACAACCCCATTATCTCCCCTTTGGCCAGGACCCTGCCCTTCATCGCCCGCAGAACTTTCTCGGCAGGGGCTCCGGGGCGTACACCCAGATGCCTCACCGAAAGGGCATACACGGTTATGAAATACCTGTGCGGGGCGCTTCCGCGGGGAGGACATGGTCCCCTGTAGCCCCACTTCCCGAAGTCGTTCTTACCCTCCTTCCCTATGCTCTTTCCTTCTGGCAGTTCCGTAACATTCGGGGGAATATCGTACAGTATCCAGTGGAAGAAGGTTCCACCCGGAGCATCGGGGTCCCACATTATGACAGCATAACTCCTCGTTCCCCGGGGACCGGGTGTCCACTTAAGATGAGGGGATACGTCCTTTCCGTCGCATGTGTACTTTGCGGGGATAAACTCTCCATTCTTAAAAGACCTGCTCGTCACGTGCAGGGTATCCACGCCTGAAAACAAAAAAGGCACCAGTACTAACATATTTAAATTTTGCACCTTTTGCGAAAATATGTCAAGTTTCCCCGGCAGTGCATGGACACACGGGGACCCGCTCCATGCGGGAAAGAGAATCGAGGATCCTTTGACCAGAATCTGCTCCCGGCATAAAGAGAGGGTATCTGGAGAAACCCATTAAACTTATCCCATGATTTATCTGACGCCATTTCTCATAGGGACAATCGCAAGGCAGAGTGCCTTCGGCGATTTCTACGAACTGGTTCCGGACCCCTCAGAAAGGACTTATCTTCCCGCCTCCCAGATAGATTTCGATGGATTCGTGGAAGGAAGCAGGGATTACCTGTTCGTCACCTCCCCTCCGATGGGCGACTTCAACTTTTCCCTTTACACCCAGCCCGGTTTGACAGGAGCCGGAATCGGTTATCAAATAAAGTCCTTTGGAACGGGTATAAATCTCATGTACGATGGAGTGCAGACCATATATACCGCAGGACTGTCCTACGAAAGCCGCAGAATCCGGATCGATGCTTCCTTTTACATAAAGGACACCGCAAAGGCTCTACTCAGACTCAGGTGGAATGCGATGGAACAGGCATCCATCAACTTTCTCGCAGGCAATATAAACAACTCCATACTCGCTCTATCCATATCCTACGAACCCACTTCTCTAACCTTCCTTCACATGGGAATAGGGTACCTGAAAGACCAGACCCACATTTTCTCCATGGTGGAATTTCCCATACTGCGCAACTTTGTATTCCTGAGAGGCTCCTTCCAGCAGGGTCTGAAGAGCATGGACAGGAAGATTAACTTTGGTGCATCGCTGCGCATAGATAACCTGTCCGTGGATTACCTTCTGGATACGGGAGGCGGAAGCAGGCTGGACCTGCAGTACAAATTCAAGATATTCTGAAGGATGCGGGTGGGCATAGACGTTATCGAGGTGGAGAGAGTTAAATCTGCCATCGAAAAGCACGGGGAGAGATTCCTCCGCAGGATATTCACCGAAAGGGAGATAGATTATTGCTCCAGAAGGAAGAAACCATATCAGTCCTTCGCAGGGAGGTTCTCGGCAAAAGAGGCCGTTATGAAGGCCATCGGTACTGGACTCTCATCCGGAATCCGATGGAAGGATATAGAAATTCTGAACGACGAAAAGGGAAGGCCCTACGTGATTTTACATGGAAAGGCGAGGGAAATGGTGAATAATCGGAAGGTGGACATTTCCATCAGCCACAGCGATACATGTGCTGCAGCAGTGTGCATAATCTACGGACAGGGGGAATAATCCCCCTCACTTCACATCTATAATCACTTCCGGAGCCTCGAATCCACAGCGTCCGTGGGAGCCATCGCAGAAGGGCTTATTCTTCGAGGATCCACACCTGCACAGGTAAATGGCTCCCTCCTTTACCACCTGAGAACCATCTTCTTTCTCTACAACGAATTTCTTCCCCTCCAGCTTTATCTCATAGGGCCCATTTTTCAGCCCTTTAATGACCATCTTCAAACCTCCTGTTTTCCGGCAATTTCCAGCATTTCTTTTCCGTAGTGGAATAAACCGGAGATGCCTCCCGTATGGATGAACAGGACTCTGCGGCCCAGCACCCCTTTTCGGGCCATGTCCATCAGGCCGTAAAATGCCTTCGCCGTGTAAACGGGATCGAGAAGGATGCCCTCAACGAGGGCCACGTGTTTTATGGTTTCCACCACTTCCGGGGTGA
>WGAQ01000029.1 GCA_015494735.1 Caldifarciminota bacterium
ATATCATATCCAGTTTCATGTCCGAAGGTGAGCACCGGCATGTTGCAAACCGGCCGCCCTTCCTTTAAAATTATTGAGCCGTCAGAAACGCGGGGTGGAGCAGTCTGGTAGCTCGCCGGGCTCATAACCCGGAGGTCGCGGGTTCAAATCCCGCCCCCGCAATTTTCATTTGACGGCGGCGTAGCTCAGCGGCAGAGCGGGGGTCTCATAAGCCCCGTGTCGTGGGTTCGAGTCCCACCGCCGTCATTTCAATTTTGAAAATCAGTCTTTCGAGGAGGTAGATGATTTTCACAGGCCTTTTAATGTGGATTTCTCAATCTCTTCACAAAGGAGGTTCGATATGATCACCAAAAACTCCACAATTACTGTGGATGATGTGAAATCCAATCCCCGGGTTCGCTACTACATAGAACTGGCCGATAAATCCCTCGAAGCCCTGGGATATACAGAGCACGGATTCCGCCACGTGGGCTGGGTGTCGTACCAGGCCGGGCGCATCCTCAGAGAACTGGGATACGATGACAGGCTCGCCCAGCTTGCAGAAATCGCTGGTTATCTTCACGATATAGGCAATGCAATCAACAGGGTGAATCACGAGGTGAGCGGAGCGCTCCTGGCTTACGACATTCTCAAGGATATGGGCATGCCTTACGAGGAGATAGGAAAGATAATAGGGGCCATCGGGACCCATCACGAGGCCAGCGGATATCCCGTATCCGAAGTTTCGGCCGCACTCATTCTGGCGGATAAGGCGGACGTTCACAGGACCAGGGTCCGCAATACGGACAACATAAGCATGGACATACACGACAGGGTCAATTACGCCGCCATAAGTCGGGACATAATAGTGGACCCCGACAGCAGACAGATTTCGTACGACATCCAGATAGACACCAACATCGCCCCGGTGCTGGAGTTCTTCGAAATATTCCTGGACAGGACCATCATGGCCAAGAAGGCCGCCAGCGTCCTGGGATGCGAATTTCACCTGATAATAAACAACGCCAAACTACTTTAGGAGGTGGTGCTATGAGTGTAAGCGAACTGCGGAAGAAGAAACTCTCCGAGTTGTACGAAATCGCCAAGGAAATGGGCATAGAGAACTACGAGAGCATGAAGAAGGACGAACTCATAAAGAAGATTCTGGAAAAGTCCAACTCCGAAGAGGGTCTGGAATTCGTGGAGGGTATTCTGGACATCATCCCCGAAGGGGGATATGGATTCCTCAGGCTCGAAAAGCAGGGCTATCAGCCCAGTCCGGAAGACATCTACGTCTCTCCCCTTTTGATCAGGAAGTACAAACTCAAGAAGGGGGACCTCGTTCAGGGCTTCGTGAGACCTCCCAAGGAGGGGGAGAAGTACAGGCCCCTCTACAAGGTGGAGATGGTGAACGGTGTTCCCCTGACCGAAATCGAGAAGAGACCCCAGTTCGAGAAACTGACCCCCTTCTACCCCACCCAGAAGATAAATCTGGAAGTTCCCGGAGACGAGGACCTCTCCCGCAGGATAATCGACCTCTTTATTCCCATAGGCAAGGGCCAGAGGGGTTTGATAGTATCTCCTCCGAGGGCCGGTAAGACCGTTCTCCTCCAGAAGATAGCCCAGTCCATAATCCAGAACCATCCCGAGATTCACCTCATCATTCTCCTGATAGATGAGAGGCCAGAAGAGGTCACGGATATGCAGAGAATCGTACCGCAGGCGGAGATATACTCCTCCACCTTCGACCAGCCAGCAGAGAGACACGTGTATATAGCAGACCTGGTTATAGAGAGGGCCAAGAGACTGGCCGAAATGGGAAGGGATGTGGTCATACTGCTGGACTCCATAACCAGACTGGCCAGGGCCCACAACGTAATCGCTCCCCATTCCGGAAGGACCATGACGGGTGGTCTGGATTCCACAGCTCTCATAAAGCCGAAGAAATTCTTCGGAGCAGCGAGGAATCTGGAGGAGGGAGGCAGTCTAACGATCCTGGCCACAGCCCTCATAGAAACGGGCTCCAGGATGGACGACATCATATTCGAGGAATTCAAGGGAACCGGAAACATGGAAATCGTTCTGGACAGAAGACTGGCGGACAGGAGAATCTTTCCCGCAATAGACCTCAACAGAAGCGGCACCAGAAGGGAGGAATTGCTGCTGGATAAGGACACGCTCCGCATAGTCTGGGCGTTGAGGAAGGCCATATCCGGGAAGGACCCCGTGGAGGCCATGGAATTCATAAAGAGGAAGATGAGCAGGACCAATTCCAACAGGGAATTCCTCCAGATGATGGAGGAGGAACTCAAGCTCCCATCGGGCTCATCTGTGAACGTCTGAGGGGATAAGGGGGACAGGAAACCCGTCGTCTCCGGATTCCCGGGACAGGCTTAAAATTAAGACCTTATCAAAGGGAGGAATCGTTCATGGAAGACAGGTTCATCCTGAGCCAGGAAGCCATACAGGAGAAGGTTAAGGAGATTGCCCGGCAGATAGAAAGGGACTACGAGGGGAAGGAGGTGGTATTCGTCGGCGTCCTCAAGGGGGCTTTCATCTTCCTTGCAGACCTCGTCAGGAACATAGAGAAGGTGGATGTTCTAATCGATTTCATCAAGGTATCCTCCTATGGAGCCTCCACAGAAACATCCGGCGTGGTCAGGCTGGACTTCGACACGACCATGAATCTGGAGGGAAGGCATGTGATACTGGTGGAGGACATCCTGGATACGGGCCTCACCCTCAGGTATCTGAAGGAATTACTGGAGAAGAAGAATCCCCTCAGCCTACGGATAGCCGTCCTTCTGGATAAGTTCGAAAGGAGAAAAGTCCAAATCGAGGCAGATTACGTGGGTTTCAGGGTACCGGACAAATTCCTGGTGGGATACGGTCTGGATTACGCGGAGAGGTACAGGAACATTCCATACGTAATGGAGTTGAAGGAGTAATATGAACAGAAACCAGCTTTCCACGCTGATAATCTGGGGAGCCGTCTTCCTGGTATTCTTCTTCATGGTCTCCCTGCTCGGAAATGTGGAACAGGGCCTGAAGAGCAAAATCACCTACAACGAATTCATACAGCTGGTGGAGGAAGGGAAGGTCTCAAAAGTGACTGTGGAAGACCGGAAGGTGGAGGGCATCCTGAAGGAGCCTCTGGAAAAGGGCGGAAGGAAATTCGAGAAATTCGAGGTGGTTCTCCCCTATCAGGACCCGGATATCATAAAGGAGATGGTCGATAAGGGAGTTCAGGTGGAGGCCAGAGAGCGGAACCTGATCTGGGACATAATCATCAGCTCCATTCCATGGATTCTCATAATGCTGGTCCTGTGGTTCTTCCTCTTCAGGGGCATAGGAATGGGGAGCAACAGGGCCTTCGAATTCGGACAGAGCAGAGCCAAGATTTACATAGACAACAAGCCCAACGTCACCTTCGACGATGTGGCAAATGCGGAGGAGGCCAAGGAGGACCTGAGGGAGGTGGTGGAATTCCTGAAGAATAAGGAGAAGTACCTGAAACTGGGGGCGAAGATACCCAAGGGCATCCTTCTGGTGGGTCCTCCGGGAGTGGGTAAGACCCTGCTGGCAAAAGCAGTGGCAGGGGAGGCGGGAGTGCCCTTCCTCTCCATATCCGGCTCGGACTTCGTGGAGATGTTCGTGGGAGTGGGTGCGGCAAGGGTGAGGGACCTGTTTCAGAAGGCCAAGCAACTGGCCCCTGCCATCATCTTCATCGACGAGCTGGATGCGGTGGGAAGGATGAGGGGAACGGGAATCGGAGGGGGACACGACGAGCGGGAGCAGACCCTGAACCAGCTTCTTGTGGAGATGGATGGATTCGATGGGAGCGAGGGAATCATCGTCCTGGCAGCCACCAACAGGCCCGACATACTGGACCCTGCCCTCCTCCGGCCGGGGAGGTTCGACAGAAAGGTTTACCTCGGACTCCCCGATGTGGAAGCCCGGTACAAAATCCTGAAGATACACACCCGCAACAAACCGCTGGCGGAGGATGTGGATTTGATGCGCATAGCCAGGATAACTCCCGGTTTCTCAGGTGCTGACCTGGCCAATCTGACCAACGAAGCCGCCCTGCTGGCCGCAAGGGCCGGGAGGGATAAGATTACCATGAAGGATTTCGAGGAGGCCAAGGACAAAATCATAATGGGCGCCGCCAAGAAGAGCGCCGTCCTGTCCGAGGAGGAAAAGAGGAAGGTGGCATACCACGAGGCAGGTCATGCCATCGTGAATCGCATGCTTCCGGGAATGGACCCCATAGACAAGGTCTCCATCGTGCCCCGTGGAATGGCTCTGGGGGTCACAGTCCCCCTTCCCGAAAGGGACAGGTACCTGTACGAAAAGAGTTATCTGGAGAAGCAACTGGCAGTTCTTATGGGCGGAAGGGTGGCGGAGAAGATGGTATTCGGGGAAGTTTCCTCCGGTGCAGCCAACGATTTGCAGAAGGCAACGGAAATCGCCGAGAGGATGGTGAAGGAGTTCGGGATGAGCGAGGAGGTGGGTCCCATAAACGTGAACGAGAACAAGCAGGTATTCCTGGGCAAAGAACTGGTGACGCGGAATGGCCTCTCGGAGAAACTGGCCGAAATCATAGACAGGGAAGTCCTGAGGATACTGAAGCGGGCGGAGAAGACGGCGGAGGACATCCTGAGGGAGAACGAGGACAAACTCCACGCTCTGGCCCGGGCCCTCCTCGAGAGGGAAACCATCACAGGGGAAGAACTGGACGAGATTCTGGGCCTGCCGAAAAAGGATGAAGGGGGAGAAGGGGCCTCCACCTGAGGTTCAAATCCTCTCCTCCCTCCAGATGAGGAATACACCCACGGCCAGGAAGAAGAAATTGGGAAACCACATGGCCACGAATGGATGGAGCATTCCCCTGCTGGCCATCTCCTCCCCCGCCAGAAGGAGCACGTAGTATATGGTGAACACGATGAAGGATATACCCAGAGCCACACCGAAACCGCCTCTGCGGACCATGGATGCCAGGGGAGCAGCCAGAATCACGAAGACCACAGCACCGAATGGGAGAGAGAACTTCTTGTGGACCTCCACCCACAGGGTGTTTATGCGGTTCCTCAGATGTCTCCGGGTGTTTTCATCCTTCGCACGGGCGAGTTGCTTCTCCTTGCTCCTGATTTCCTTCATGAGCATGGCAATCGTCATCTCCCTGTCGCTCCTGTAATCCCTCTCCTTCAACTTTATACCTATGTCCACCTTCACCTTCACCATATAGGTGTCGAATCCCACGAGCCTGTGCTCTCCGGTCCGGGCGTCCACCACCTGGCTTATGGTCCCATCGTGCAGTTCGAACAGGATTATGCTGTCCTGAATGCTCCTTATGAACCCGTATCGGGCAGAGATGAAGGTCTTTCCCCTGTCCGAAAGGTCGTATATGCGCACATCCTCTATGCGGGATGTCCTGTCGTCCTTGTTCCGGACGTATATGCGGTAGTTTTTCACCGTGTTGAAGAGTCCCGCCTTAATCTGTGCGGAGGGCTTCTTCACGTATATGTCGATGAGGATATTCTTGAAGGTATGGTTGGCCTCGGGCAGAATCCTGTCGTTGAACCAGGCCATAAAGGCGAATACCAGAAGGGAGAAGATGATGGGGCCGAGCATGAGCCTCTTCAGACTGATACCGCACGCCTTCGCGGCAATGATTTCGAAGTTCTGGGACATCCTTCCGAATGCGATGAGGCTCGCCACCAGAACGGACATGGGGACGGACAGGGCCAGGATAAAGGGCATTGCGTTGAGGAACAACCTGAGAACCACATCCAGGGGAACCCCTTTCCTGATGAGGAGGTCCATGAGGTCGAACACTTTGTCCAGAAGCAGGACTGTGGTGAAGACGAGGAGTGCACCCAGGAAGGGCATTATGTGGGCCGAGACGATATACCTGTCCAGTTTCTTCAGCATGAAACTTATGGAAAAGTTTATGGTTTAAAAAAAGCAGGACGGAGTCCCAGCAGAATTCGATAGATTACGATGGGTTGTCCGTACATCCCTGCTGCGTCAAAGCAAATCGGGGAGCAGGGGCGGATTCCGCACAGCCCGCAGGATATGGAAGATTATGGCCGTACCATCGACGGGGTTAACTATTCAAACTGACAACATCACTCCCGTCGAAACATGGTTTCGAAAATTACAGTAAGGTATTCCTAAAAAGATTTCGACCATCTGGAGCACACTCCACCGGTCCGTCCGAAAATCGTTTCAGTCCCTCCCGAAAATCACGAACCATATTGCACAAGACCCTGTCTATCATCGCTTTACATTTAGGCACTTTGAAATCGTTAGAATTTTACTTTAATCTTTGAAAATGCCCACCGGAAAGCAGATTACCATAAAGGGGGACTACGCATCCATACTGAACAAAGCCGCAGAGGAGGGACTCACCGCGTGCCTTATATTCATAGGCAGAGATATGGGAGTCGTGAGGGTGTGCATGCTGGATGGCCACATACGGAAGATAGATAGCACGTGGGGAGTGGGTCGAAAGGAACTCCAGAAGGTGCTGGAATGGAAGAGCGGTCTGTGCAGGATAAAGAGCCTTTCATCTTCGGAAATAGAGGAACTGCGGGATCTGAACATCGTCATGACCTCGGGGGAGCTTATAATTTTGCTCGAAAACCATGAGAGCGATAAGAACTAAACTCCTGGGAATCGAATACGAAGGAAAGGAAAACTTCCTGGGAGGAACCCGGATAGCCCCATCGTATATCAGGTGGGCCATAGAATCCATAGAGGACTACTCCCCCCATCTCGACGGCTCCTACAGGCCCTTCAAAGACCTGGGGAACTTCCATGCCAGATGGGAATGGCCGCCCGAAAAGTTCAGCAGGATACTGGAAAACTGCCTCAAAAAGCACGTGAAGAAGGAGGACAGGATTCTGTTCATCGGCGGAGACCACTTCATCACATATCCCATAGCAAGGGCCCTCAGGGCCATTCACGGAGACTTCGTCATATTGCAGTTGGACGCCCATCTGGACAGGAGGGATGTTTTCGAGGGGAGCAGGTACAACCATGCCACCGTGATGAGGAGACTGGAGGAGGAGGGTTTCATCGTATACACCCTGGGATACAGGGCATTCGCCAGAGGACTCGAATACACCACGGAAAGGACCTTCATGTTCCGCATACTGGAGCCTCTGGAGGATATAATCGATAGAATCGAAGCCCCCATATACCTGACCCTCGATGTGGATGTTCTGGACCCATCCGTATTCCCCTCGGTCACGAATCCGGAAGGGGGAGGGGTGGATTTCATCGAACTTCTGGAGGTTATAAAGATGCTGAGGGGCAGGTTGATAGGAGCCGACCTGGTGGAATTCTCCCCCATAATAGGAGACCACTACAGAAGTGGCGTCATTGCTTCAACTTTAACGAGGGAACTCCTCGTGGCTTTAAAATATTCCGCATCCTAAAAAGGAGGTGAGGAGAGTATCATGAATAAACAGATAGCAAGCAGGATTCTCGCAGTCATAAACATCATCCTACTGGGTGTCCTCGTTTATATACTTACCGAGCCCTCCAGAAAGGCTTCTGCTGTCCTCGATGTGAAGATAGTGGCATACAAGGACCTGTCCGTTTTGCCCATCCTGGTGGCGAAGGAGAAGGGGATTTTCGACAAGTACAAACTGAATCCCACCATAGATTTCATAGAGAAGGTTGCCGATGAGGTTTCCCTCGTCACCAGGGGAACGTATCACTTCGCAGGTGGCATACCCTTCGAGGTATTCGTCTTCAAGGCCAAGGATAATCCCGAACTGCCCAGGCTCATCTACCTGACAGAGGGCTCCGTGGACAATCCGCAGTCCGCTCTCTTCGTCGTGAAGGGCAGGATAGAAAAGATAGAGGACCTGAAGAATAAGAAGGTTGGCTATCTTCTGGGAACGAAGGAGAGGGAAATTCTGGAATCCATCCTCCAGGAGCACGGAATACCCTACGATTCCGTAAAACTCATGGGAATGACGCTCAAGGAAATCATGAGTGCCTATAAGGACAGTCTGGTGGATGCGGTTCTGGCGGTGGAGCCCGCAAGGAGCTACCTCATGAAGGTGGAAAACAGGAAGCCCCTGATAGATGGTTTTCTTGAGAAGAACTTCATAAGCCCCTATCCCTATGGTATAGGGTTCACCTCTCTGGTGAACGTCCAGCTCAGGAAGAACATCGTCAGAAGGCTTCTTCAGGTCATAGAGGAAGCGCTGAACGACATAGAATCCAATCCAAAGGAAGCCTTCGATGCCTACAGAAAGCAGTTCGATATCGAGGCGGACTACACACCGGACCTGCCCTACTTCAACGATTACGTAAAGGTGAATCAGAGCACCATCGATAACTTCGTGAACGAACTCTCCAGAAGGGAGATTATCCTGTTCGAGGTGAACTTCGGCTCCCTCATACTCAACGAAAGCACCGTGAAGTGAAGCGTTTCATCGCTTTAATCGGGGGGGCTGTCGCCCTCCTGCTGTCCAACGCTCCCCTCTTCATATTTCCCCTTGCCCTGGTGGCATTCGTCCCCCTCTTCCGGTGCGCAAAGAGGGAATTCCGGTACGACCTGATATGCGGAACCCTCTTCTCATTCCCCTACTTCGCATTTCATCTGTGGTGGATAAAGAATCTGCAGGCCGGTCAGGGCCTTGGCCCAATATTCTACGGAGCTATCTTCTTCCTCTTCCTGATAAAGGCCCTTGCATTTGGAGTGTGGTTCTCCGTGGCTGCCAGACTCTCCTCCCCCATGCAGGTAGGCCTCTCCTATGCCATATACGAGTGGATACTGGAGCATCTGGGGGACCTGGGATTCCCCTGGGCATCCCTCCACTACTCCAGCCTGGGGTTCCTGCCCTTTGCCCAGACAGCCTCCCTTCTGGGGCCGTACTTCATCAGCTTCCTGATAGTGGCCTTCAACTACTCCCTCCACCTATCCCTGAAACGCCGGACTGGAAGGAATATGGCAGGCCTATGGATATACTCCTCGGCAATCATCCTCCTGTCTCTATTCGGATACCTCTACATGGGAAGAAAGGATGACTATTCGAGGAGCATAAGGGTGGCTGTGGTACAGCCCAACGTTCTCCCCAGATTCGAATACGACCCGGAGGAATGGAGGGAAACCATAGCCGCCTTCGACGAACTGGCCGATACCCTGTCGAAAATTCACTACGACGTTGCCATATTCTCAGAATCCGCCATCATAGGCATGCTGAATTACGAGCAGAACCGGGAGATGCTCTCCAGATTCATGAAGAGAACCGGCCATCCCATCATCCTCGGAAGCACCAGGATGGAAATTTCGGAGGGGGAAGAAAAGCGATTTTACAACACCGCTTTCCTGATAGACACGGGCCTGAGGGTTATTGACTTCTACGATAAGATACGCATAGTCCCATTCGGAGAGAACCTGCCCTTCTACGAATTCCTTCCCCCATTCATCCGAAACATCCAGCTGGGGCAGGGGGACTATTCGAGGGGAAGATTCCTCAAACCCATAGAACTGGATAGCGTAAAGATAGGAGTCCTCATATGCTACGAGTCCATCTTCCCATCCCTCTCAAGGCAACTGGTTCTGAGGGGAGCCCATATGCTGGCCGTCATAACCAACGACGGGTGGTTCGGGAGGAGTCTGGGACCGGTGGAGCACTTCCACTTCTCCAGAATGCGGGCCATAGAGACGGGAAGGTATCTGGTGAGGAGTGCGAAGACGGGCATATCTGCTGTAATAGACGACAACGGAAGGATAATCCGGATGCTTCCGCAGTTTACAAGAGGCATCATAGTGGAGGATATTCCTATCATGAGCAGGATGACCCTCTACGACATGATGGGCGAATCCTGGATGGTCCTCTTCTTCCTCATCATCGTCGCCAGCAAAGTCCTGGAGAAGAAGCTCGAAGGATAGAGGGGAGGACATCCCCTCAGCGGACCAGTATCCTGAAACTACCCTTCTGAGTCCTGACCACGTACACACCGGGCGAGAGGGTGCCGCGGGCAATGAAGTTCCCCTCCACAGTCCTCACGAGTTTTCCTCCCACATTGTATATGCTCATTCGCCCATCCACCCCCTCCACGAGGATTCCGGAAGGAGTATAACGGACAGTCACCCTTCCAGCCACCTCCCTCAGATTGGTGGGATAGGGCGACACATAGAATCCACCCTGCGAAGGCACATAGAAGTACACGTGGGATGCGAGGGGAACGAGTCCACCGAAGGATGCAGGTGCATCCTCCACAGTCAGATTGTCGGGGGAACTGCCGTAGGCCACCTTATAGACGCCCCCCTGATATCCGGTCAGGAAGAAATGGCCGTTGACGGACACCTGAACCTGGGCTATGGTATCGAAGAGGGAGGACAAATCCATGGAATCCAGAGTACCGGTTGCCACATCGATGTACCTGAGATAGGCATCCTGGCCGGTGGAATAGTAGAGGTAGCCATCCCTGTAGGTGAGATAGACATTCCCCGGATAGCCGATATAACCCAGGAAGCTCCAGGTGGCACCGGCATCCACGGACATGTACACATCACCGGTATCGAGCACCATGAAGAGGGTATCCATGCAGGAGAAGCAGAAACCATTGTACCCCTGAGCGACCATGATGGAATCGAATGTGGTTCCTGCATCGGAGGAGTACTCCATGAGCCAGCGCCCGGGATTACCGCTCACCATGAAGACATCGTTCGGATTGCTCCCCTGCTGAATCTCCATGGGAAGGAGGCCCAGAGCCTGGAATATGGAAGTGTCCCTGAGGACATCGAATGTGGAGCCTCCATCCGAACTCCTGACCAGGACAGTGGCCCCTGGGTCTGCAATGGAGCCGCTACCCTTATAGCCCCCTATGAATATCTGCTGATGGTCCACCGGAGAAACCTCGATGGCAGTTCCTATGTCCATCTTATAACCGTAGGTATTCCAGGTGCTCCCCCCGTCATCGGAATAGAGGGCAAGTCCACCCGTGTTTATGAAGGAGAGCCTGTCATCCCTGTCGTTGGAAATCATGCCGGGATTGTAAATGACGTGAGCATACAGGCCCTGATTCCTCTCCTCGAAGGTGGCTCCATCCTGGGTGTAGTACACTCCCCTGCCCAGGGCGGCGATGAGATTGCCATCCATATCGGGGACCACGGCATCAGAATATACGGGATTGAAGGTCCATCCCGTAAGACTCCTCGTTCCCAGATAGAGACCGGCATAGTAGAAGACACCCGCCACCACACTATCGGCACTGAGGTAATCCACATCCTTCACCACTACGAGACCCGATAGGAGGGAAGTGAAGCTCATGGAGAAGGTGGCCCCTCCATCCGTGCTCATATAGAGTCCTCCGGAGGTGGAAAGGATAATCTCGTCGGGATTGTAGGGGTTGATTGCCACATCGTTTATATCACCATTGTAGGCGAAGACGCCCACCACGGACACGGTATCCAGAATGCCCCTGTAAACTATCACGGAATCGGTAATATACCTGGCGAATGCGTACCAGAGGCTATCGAGGGAGCCCACAGCAATCAGGAAGGTGTCCACACCCGGCGTGAATACCTGCACGGGATTGAAATCCGAAGATGAGACCAGATAAACGGAATTGCCCGCTATGAAGGGCACGTAGTTGCCAGAAGGTTCTCCCACGTACCTGACTCCCGGAACATCCACCGGCGTCCAGGAGGAGCCATCCGCACTGTGGATATAGCCCTCCGAATGGAAGACCATGAACTGCCCGTTCAGGATGGCGGTCTCGAATCCGGTTAGGAAAGCCTCTATTGGGGAATAGGGCGTCATGTCTATGGCGTGCCAGGTAAGGGCTGAATCGGTGGAATAATATGCGGTGGCATAGGAGCCGGCAATTGCCATCGAACCCTCCATGGAAACGCTCGTTATATCTCCTCCAGCGGGACCCACAAATGTCCAGCTCAGTGCTCCCACAAGTACACCAATCATACTGCTACCTCCTTTTCGACCGATTAAATTTTAATACCGGATGTTGACGGAATGCAGACACCCACAATCGACTTCCCACAACAGCTTCTATAATCGGGCACATTATGAACGGCTCATCTTCCATGGATATCGAATGCCTCCCATTAAAATTTCCCCGCCATGAACCTGCGCATCGCCGCCGTACAGATGAATCCCACGGTCGGAGACCTGGAGGGCAACAAACAGAAGATTATCAGGGGAATCCAGGAAGCCAGGAAGGAGAATGCCGACCTCATAGTCTTTCCGGAACTGGCCCTGACCGGTTATTCCCCGGAGGACCTGGCGATAAATCCTTACTTCGTGAAGAAGAACAGGGAAGCTCTGATGGAGATAGTGAAGCATGTGGGGGATGAAATAGTCATTCTGGGCTTCATAGACGAAAACGAGAGTTATATTTACAATGCTGCCGCCGTAATCCACAGGGGAAAGATAATCGACATCATCCACAAAGTATTCCTGCCCAATTACGGACTCTTCGACGAGATGAGGACCTTCAGAAGGGGAGAAGACTACCACATAATCGATATTTCGGGATTCCGGGTGGGGGTGGAGATATGCGAGGATATATGGCACGATGAGCCTGCAAGAATCCAGTCCCTCAACGGGGCAGATGTAATCGTGGTCCTGAATGCATCCCCTTTCTACACGAGCAAGCAGACCTACAGGGAGAGGATGGTGGGAGCCAGGGCGGCGGACAATCTGGTTCCCATCGTATACGTGAATATGGTGGGGGGTCAGGACGACTTCGTGATGGATGGAAGGAGTTTCGTCGTGAACGAGAGGGGGTACGTGATTGCACGGGCAAAGGCATTCGAGGAAGACCTGATGCTCATAGACATTCCGAGGGACTGGAGCCTCAGAGCCAAAGCCCACGAGCCCCGACTCAACCAGTACTATGAGATTCCCCCTGCCGTAATCATAGGCGCGAACAGGGAATTGAAGAATCCGTATCGTTTCAGAGGAGAGATATCCCCATTCCCCTCCTTCGAGGAGGAGATTTACAGGGCCCTCAAACTGGCCCTGCACGATTACGTGAAGAAGAGCGGATTCCACAAGGTTATAGTGGGCATTTCGGGTGGCATCGACTCCGCTCTCGTGGCCACCCTATCGGCGGACGCCTTCGGAGCAGAGAATGTCTATGGGGTATGGATGCCCTCCCGGTACAACAGCAGGGAGAGTTATGAGGATGCGAAGAAGCTGGCGGAGAATCTGGGCATCAACTTCCTGGAGATTCCCATCGACTCCATATTCGACGAGTACCTGAAGAGCCTGAAAGAAGCCTTCGAGGGGTACGGGCAGGACACCACGGAAGAAAATATACAGGCCCGCATAAGGGGCAACATCCTGATGGCTCTTTCCAACAAGTACGGTGCCCTGTTGATATCCACGGGCAACAAGAGCGAGTACGCCACCGGATACGCCACCCTGTACGGCGATATGGCAGGGGCATACGCTCCGCTGAAGGATGTATATAAGACCTGGGTGTACAGGGTTGCCCGCTGGAGGAATTCCATCGAGCCCGTAATCCCGGAGAGGATATTCGTCAAACCCCCCACGGCAGAACTCAAGCCCGACCAGACGGACCAGGATGTACTGCCCCCATACGATATCCTGGATGAAATCCTCAGGTATGCCGTGGAAGAGGATATGGGACCCGAGGAGGTAATCCAGCTTCTGGGAGAGGAAAAGCGGCAGTACGTCGAAAAGACCTACCGCATGCTCAGGAGGTCAGAATACAAGCGCAAGCAGTCACCGCTGGGACCCAAGGTTTCCAGAAGGGCATTCTACAGGGAAAGGAGATATCCCAACGTCAATCGATTCGTCATGTGAAAGGGGATGGAGAAGCGGTTTTTACCAAAAGCAAGTATTTGAATACCAGAACTTTAAGTGAATTGAATTCGGGCCGCGGGGATGATAAAATTTTAGTATGAGGGGCAAAACGACAATTGCACTGGCCATAGCATTGCTCCTGAGCAGTTGCAGCAGGACCACAGCTCCCGAATCGGATACCGGCTCCGGAGTCATCGCATATTCGGACACCCTCGAAAACGTTTATCACATAAGGGGTATCCTGTTGAGTAATTCCGAACTCTACGGAGACAGCCTCCTAATATCCTGGTTCGCCACGGACAGCACAGGGGTTTTCATCCTCTTCGATACCCTGTACGTGGACACCATAGCCATACCATCCCCTGGATTCCAGGTGTTCGTACCCCACTACTACTTCCCGGACAAGGTGTACAGGCTGGAGTTCAAATCGGGAAACAGGAGGGCGGTCATATACGGCAGAACTCCTCCCACCGATTCGGTCGTCATAATCTCCCCATCCAGCGGAGACACGGTGCAGGCGGGAAGCATGGTGAATATCGCATGGAAATACTACCCCGCCCCATACTCGAGCGACAGCATGCACCTCTGGTTCTACGGAGAGGGGGAGGCCACGGCATGCCATCACGAGATTCTGCCGGCATACGAAACGTTCTACCAGTTCGACACCAA
>WGAQ01000030.1 GCA_015494735.1 Caldifarciminota bacterium
CGAAGGTGGGCATCTTGAATTGAGGGATGCAGTTCCTTTAAAATTTCATCGCTCACGATATCTATCTCTTATCGGGGCGTAGCGCAGTGGTAGCGCGCTGCCTTGGGGTGGCAGAGGTCCCGGGTTCAAGTCCCGGCGCCCCGATTCATCTAAAGTACGCCAGTTTTTCACAGTTGATAGGGGAAGACGTGGCCCCGGGGTTCCGTAATAAGTTTGAGTCCTTTAAATCAGCCGGAGTCCATTGGGGATATCGTTAAAGGCGGATGAATTTTTGAGCCGGTGTGAAAACGCGGCTCTGTCAGGAATTTTGTGTAAGGCTTTACACACATCAGATAAGTAAGCTTCTCAGCGGCTTTCTGAAGTGAATTCCTGACGGAGAGCCTCTGGAGCCAGCCTTAGTAGTGGAGTGGCTTTAATGAGGGTGCTCAATATCTTCCCCCCTTTTCACCCTCCGCCGGAAGGGACTGCTTACCCATAAAATGGTAGAGGGCCGGGAACTCGGATTCTATGATGGGGATGGCAGGGAAACAGTATATAGAGGTGCCATCGGGAATTCCTTCCGTCTTTCTGCTCGAAGTATTTCCCATCTTTTTTACTGAAAATCTCTGGTGATTTTAAACTTTTCGAACTGTTATGGTTAAGGTAATCCTCAAGCGCTTCTCCGGCCATCCGTGGATAATGGCGAAGGATATACTGTCCATCGAAGGCAAGCCGAAGGCAGGAGACAGCGTTCTCCTTTACGACAGGATGGGTAATATACTGGGTGCCGGTATATTCAACCCCAACTCCTACATACGAATCCGCATGTATTCCCGGATGCCGGTCCCCCTCGATAACCGCTATTTGAAGGACAGGATTCGCAAATCCAACCAGTATAGGTTAGATATGGGTTTTTCCGAATCATATCGGATGATATTCAGCGAGAGTGATGGCCTTCCGGGATTGATAGTGGACAGGTACGGCGAAGGGATGGTGGTCCAGATTCTCACCTACGGGATGGAGGTCCGCAGGGACTTCATATACAAAACCCTGATAGAGTTATTCGAGCCCCGATTTATATACGAGAAGAGCGATACCCCTGCCAGGGAAAAGGAGGGACTGGAGCCCAGAAGCGAATTGATTTACGGTGAAATTCCAGACGATTACGCAGTTCGAATAAACGACCTCCTGTTTCGATTCGATGTGAACCAGAAGACGGGCATGTTCCTGGACCAGTCGGAGAATTATCTGAAGGTGATGAGATACGTGGGGGATGGGATGAGCGTAATCGATGCCTTCACGTACATGGGGGGATTTGCCCTGCACATACTGAAGCACAGGAATCCATTTAGGGTGGTGGCTATAGATCAGTCCAGGACGGCGCTCCAGTTCTTCAAGGAAAATCTGTCCCTGAACGGGATTCCGGATGAGGGTGTGGAACTGATTCAGGGGAATGTATTCGATGTCCTGGGGGAGATGAAGGAGACTTTCGATTTCATCATCCTGGACCCCCCTGCATTCACCAAGCGCAGGAATAAGAAGGAGAATGCGATGCGGGGATACGATAAATTGCATCGCCTGGCCATGGGGAGGTTGAAAAGGGGAGGTTATCTCGTAACATTTAGTTGTGCCTATCACGTAAAGGGTGAAGACCTTCTGGAGAGTTTAAGCAGGGTGGCCATGGAGGAACAGAGGAGCTTTTACGTGGTGGAAGAATTGTGGCAGGCGAAGGACCACCCCTTCAGGCTCAACTTTCCCGAAAGTCTTTACCTGAAAGGTTTTATATTAAAGGAGGTGGAGTGAGATGAGAAAACTCCTGTGGACGGCCCTTGCCCTTCTGCCCATCGCTTTCGCAGGAGGGTGCAGGGTCGAGAAGATGGATACCGGTCCCTCGTGGAGCGTGAATATTAAGTTTCCACTGGGGGACACGGCGGAATCCTTTTATAACATAGCCCGATTCGTGGCCGGGAAGGATTCTTCCAAGATAATCCGGCAGGGGGATGAGGTTTACTGGAAGGAGGTGGGATACCAGGGCAGAGACACCCTCATAACTCCCGATAGTGCCGTTACCATCGTGTACGTGGATTTCAATAAACCGAAGGCAATAAAGAGGGGGGCTCAGGGCATCATCCTGCGGGATGTCTATGCGGTTGTGAAACTCTTCATCGATACGGTGAAAGCGGATGTGAATTTGAAACTCAAGTCCATACTGGTCTTCAAGGAATCCGGAGAGCGGGACACCTTCATAATAGATGGATTGACCATTCCTGCCAATTCCACGTACTTCGAGGACACCATAAGGGGTCTCTACATAAAGGCTGAGACCACCATAGTCTATGCCAATGCTTATGGATATTCCTCGTATGTGGGTGAGGTGATGTTGCTGGATAGTTCCATTCTGGAGGTCTATGCTCCCATGCATCTGGAGGCCCACGATACTCTGGTGGTGGAGGACATGATGGACATCGGACTGAACGATTCGGTTAGTACGGGTAATGCATCCGTGGTCAGTGCGACGCTCCATCTTTTCTCCAGGAGGTCCATTCCCATGGTCTTCATAGTGGATGCGTGGCTGAAGGATACGGTCACCAACGTGGATTCCATGTTCGTCGGGAGTGTGGTGCTCAGGGATCCGCCGAAAGACGCTTCCGGTTATTCCACGGGATTTGTGTACGATACGATTGTCATGAGCATCGACACGGCTGGAGTAAGGTTCCTCAACGAGCATGCCGGTCAGGTCAGGCTCAAGGTTTCGGGATATCTGCCCGGTAATCCGGTGGACCCCTATAAGGCCTATGTGAAAGCCGAAGACAGTCTGGGTATATGGGGGTACGTGGAGACCATATATGACATAAATGGAGGAGGTGGTCAATGATGCTTCTGGGTCTCATTGCATTTATGAATCCTGCAGAGCCGGGCCTCTATTACTTTCCGAACTTTTACCTTCTCCTGCCCGAATTAAGGGCATATGGTGTGAATAACTGGTTGAGCCTGTCCCTGTACAACGAATACGTCAATGCCACCCTTTCCGATGAGGATAAAGCCAGGCTCCTTTCCGAAATCGATGGAAGAGGATACTTCCTATGGGGGTTCGGAAGCGGGGAGGTTATGCTCAATTACAGGGGTTTCTACGGTGGTCTGAATCTGGTTTCCGGAGCCTATCTCGGAACTGCCACCACCGACCCCATCAAGTTGCTCCTGTATGGAAACGATGGCGAGAGTGTGTATGATTTGAGCCTCAAGGATTTCGAAGCAACGGGATATTACAGCGCCTTCCTGGGAATTGCTCCCAGGTACATGGATTTCGTTTTCGGTTTTCGAGCCGGATATGTGGGCATGATGCCCTACCTGAGCGTGAATCGGGGCTTCGTTCAGTTCGAGGACAGGGCAACACAGCAGGATAACAATGCCTGGATAATCAGGGATACTCTATCCATAACATTCGCTCCGGGGGGCTCGGGCTTTACCTCCTCCTTCGGACTGCTGTACGAGCCTCTGGGTAAGGGATGGTACGTTGGATTTTCCCTCGAGAATATCCTCTCCATCGTGAACCTCACCAATAAGACCACATTTCCATTCATCGATGGGGCTATGGGATACGATACTCTGGTGCTGTACAGCGGATACTACACCGACCAGGATTCCCAGTTCGTGGCCACGGATAGTGCATATCTCATCCTTTCTCCGGAGCATGCCTTCGACCTCTATCTCTCCGGTGAGACCGACATAAGTTTCCTCAGAACCGCCATACAGAATGGGGACACCATAACCACCACAACAGCGTCTGTGGAGTACTTCACGAG
>WGAQ01000031.1 GCA_015494735.1 Caldifarciminota bacterium
ACATAGAGAGCCAGGGCCAGAACCACTCCCCGCAGAACGGAGGAAATCGACCATCGAACCCTGGCACCGGAGGCTATGGCGATAATCATGAGTATGGAAGTGGCGACGGACATGGAAATCCAGAAGTCCCAGGGCCTGAAAACGAATATGACGAGCCACATGAATGCGGCGAGGAATACGGGAACCAGCAGAGAAAACATGTTAAAAGTTTACTGGAACCCGCCCTCCCAAGCCATACCCGGAAACTTTCGTTCAACTTATTTTAGCAGGTTCCTGATTGGGAATGGCAGGTACAGACCTCCTGCAAAGGGCCATCTGTTATATGCAATCCAACAGAGAGCAGAGGATTATTTATTCGTTCACCGATAACCCCTCACCACCCCACCACTTTTCTTCCATCCTTTACAAGGATGCCTCTTTTATCAGGATTGACGGTGCGGCCGGTTATGTCGAATATTCCTTTTACGGAGCGGGTTGCAGGGACCTGCTCATTCATCCCGATGGTGCCACCGGCTTCCTCGAATCTGGCTTTGAATTCGTGGAGGTAGATATCGGCAATGCGGGACGAGAAGATGATGACGGTGTTCTCGTCGTTGTAGTCGTACCCCGCTCTGGACCAGTTCATGGAGCCCGTCAGGACCGCATACCGGTCGAAGATGGCATACTTGTGATGTATATACACTTCCCCGTAGTATATATCGGCGGGAGGACTCCATGAAGACACGCTGCATGAAGAGGAAATGCCCCTCATGCTCTTTACAGGCTCCATGCTCCAGGTTCCATAATCCACCACAGCATTGACCATATCGTGTTTGGGCCACATGGCATCCGAATATTCGCACCGGGTAAAGACGTTGAGGTTAAGGTCTATCTCCTGCGATGCATAATCTATCATGTCCAGAACCCTGTACTTGAGGCCGTCCGTGGGGGAGAAGAATATCAGTATCGAATCCACCACGCCATTCTGTATCCGCACCACATGGGACGTGTTGTCGGACTTGTAGTCCTGGAATCTGCACGAGTATATATCGGGAAGGTCCCCGCTTCCACCCCACATCTCCTCGAATTCCTGCGTAAATATGGATGCCACATCTTCATTATCTATGACCACGAGGTTATTGGCCTGGGAGCGGGTTGCCTCGTAGGAGAAGTTGGTGGAGCCCGTTATGACTATATGTCCGTCTATCACGATGAACTTGTTGTGCATAAGGTCTCCATAATTGTAGTCGCACTCGTAACCTATGTCGGCATTGCCGTCGAATAGAACGGGGATTCCGTAATTCACCAGTTCCTGAAGGAAAGGAAAACTTGCGCTGGAAGATTGACCCTTCTCGTTTTCGGCGATGATTCGAATTCGTACACCCCTGTCCTTTGCAGACTTAAGGGCATCTACTATGTAGGTTGCTACCGGCTCTTCACCATCGAGATGGAAGAGGCTGTATATGGTCATGTCTATGGTGGATGTCGCGGACCCGATATAACTGACTATCACGCTGTCCAGTTTCACATCACCCAGCCCCTCATAGGGAGGAGATACGCTCCTGGAAAAGAATACAGAAACCTGTCCTGCAATCAGGAATAGCATGCGACCTCCTTTATTGCACCAGTATGGCTTTGCTCCTGACCTCCCCTCCATCCACAAAGGCCCTTATAATAAAGAGACCCTTCCGGGGAAGGATTATCCTGTTGCCCGCAGAGCGTCCGAGAAGACGCCCGTTCCCATCGTAAAGTTCCAGAAATCTTATGGGACTGGAATATTCGACAGTTGCCACCCTTCCCGCAAGGCGGATATTCAGGTCTGGCATCAGGGATACATGCCCCTCCTCTGCGACGAGAACCGGGAGAAGGTTGGCCGTATCCCCACCGGCCTCCACGTATCTGGCCACGAATTCCTGAAGGAACAGGCGGGCAACCGAATCGGAGTAAATTATTAACATGTTCTCGTCGTTTCTGTTGTTTCCGCTGTACGTCCAGTTGACAGAGCCCGTCAGAACCGCATATCGATCGAAGATGGCGTACTTGTGGTGCAGAATTCCGGGTGGACCATCGAGGGCATCGGCGTATATGTCTCCGGGAGGGCTCCAGGGGTCGTTCTGGCAGTAGGTGTCGCTCGTCACATCGAGGCCCCTTATGTTTATGGAGGGCTTGTCCTCGTAATAGGTACCGCTGTCCGCCACGATATGGGTTATGGAGCGTTTCACCTTCAGGGAGTCCCTTATGCTGCACAGGGTGAAATCGTTGATGGCCACATCGATTTCCGTTGAGGATTGGCTTATGTGCCTGTATATTTGATACTCCGTGCCATCGGTGGGGGAAAAGAAAACTTTCATGGAGTCGATGATACCGTTGTTGATATAGAAAACGTGTTGCGTATTGTCGGACTTGTACCCCTGGAATTTACAGTTATTCCAGTTGGGGGTATCTCCGTTTCCACCCCACATTTCCTCGAACTCCGTCAGGTAGGCGAGGGCCACGTCGCTGTCGTAAATCACCACTATGTTATTGGCATTGACCCTCATCCCGTTGTTGGACCAGTTGGCGGAGCCCGTTATGACCACCTGTGTATCTATCACGATGAACTTGTTGTGCATAAGGTATCCGTCGTTGTAGGTGCAGTAGTATCCTATATCGGTGACGTCATCGAAAAGGACTGGAATCCCCGTGTTGATGAGTTCGGTTATGTAGTCATAACTGGCCGAATAGGAGTTGGAAATATAGTCCTCCGCCACTATCCGGACCCGGACCCCCCTGTTCTTCGCCTCTATGAGAGCATTTACGATGCTGTCAGCAGCAGGAGAGCCCCATATACTGTAGATGGTCATGTCTATGGTGTTCTGTGCTCCACGGATGTACTTCACGACGACCGTGTCCAGATAAACATCCCCGTATGCCACGGAGGGATTCCAGACGCTACGGGAGAAATACACCTCCACCTGGGAAATCAAAAGCAAAAACATCTCAAAGCCCCCATTCCTTCTTTAACTCTTCCGTTATTTCCTTCATCTCACGAGGGCTCACCTTGAATCCGGACTGGGGGTATCTCTTCTGCTCCCTACCCGACTTCCGCTTTGCGAGAAATTCGCTGACGCCCATCACCCTCGCCCCCATGCTCCGGGCAAATCCCTGAATGGAGCGGTCGTTGCTCACGACCGTCACCTGAGAAGGATTGGGATGATTTCTGACGAATCTCTTGATATACTCATCTGCACTTTCCCCCCTGGTGAAAACCACCCCCTCGATTTCTACCTGAGGAAATTCCTCCCTCCCGTCGAAAACGATTATGACCCTTGCGGGGAGATAACTCCTCACGAATGCTATGAGGTGGCTCCTCGCGGAGTGGAAGTCTGTCTTCCTGATCCACTCCTTGAAAGTGCTGGAAAAGAGAAGATTATATCCATCAACAATATATGTCATGTCGGTTGTAGTAAAGTTTAAAGGAGGTTCGTTTCGGAGAGGATTCAAATCGAATATGGATACCTTCATTCAACCATCAGGTAAAGTCGACAAAAAGGGCGGCTGGAAGCCGCCCGGCTGAATCTATTCTTCGGGAGTTATTGCCAGGAATCTCTTCACTTTAGTTCCATCGGGACGGGTCTGGCGAACGACGACCAGGACCGGCTTTTTGGGCTTCCTGTATTTCTTTACG
>WGAQ01000032.1 GCA_015494735.1 Caldifarciminota bacterium
CATACGGCGGAAATCATACACCACATGCAGATTGCATGCAGTATGGACACCTCCACCCAGGTGAGATACACGGAGTAGGCAGCCCCCACGGCGGTGAGAAGCGGCAGGAGCGATTTCGCCCTGTGATGAAGGAGGGAGAATATGACGGCAAGATAGAATACAACTCCCATTATGGGCTGCGGTATGCCGAATATTCTGGAATAGGGGGAAGCGGCCACTATTTCGCAGCCGCCCCCTATACAGGCCACTTTATGGGCGATGACATAAGCGTAGGTGAGGTACAGACTCACCATCAGCCCCACGAGGGCCACGGCCAGAAAAATCTTCCTTACCATATCACTGTCCCTGCTGTTGAGGGTTCTTCATATTCTCCAGAGCTTTGTCTATGAGGTTCTTCAAATCTTCGTACGGGGGAGCACCTTCTATGGGATATCCCGCTATGAAGAGGGTGGGAGTTGCCCGAACGCCCCTCTCCAGGGCCTCCTTCTGCAGGGTGAGAAGGTCTTCCTTATACTTCTGGCTCTCATAGCACTGTTTGAACTTCTCCACATCCAGACCCATCTGACCGGCCAGGGCGATGAAATTCCTCTTGTTGTAGTATGGGGGGCCTGCCTTCATGAAACCCTCGAATAGCTTCTCGTGGTACTCCCAGAATTTGACGGGGTCCTGCTCATATACGCACAGGGCTGCCAGGGAAGGGGCCAGGGACTGGGGAGTCCTCAGGAAGGGTTTGAAGACGAACTTGACCTTTCCGCTCTTTATGTAATCCCTGTAGAGCTTCGGAAGAACATCGAGGGAGAAGTGGGCGCAGTGGGGACAGGTGAAATCGGAGTACTCCTCTATGACGATTGGAGCGTCGGGGATACCTATGGTGGGGTCCGGCTCACCGCTCACCACCAGAGATGGGTCCACTTTGAGGCCGCCCGCCGATGGGGAAAATGCGGTTCTGTATGCAAGGAATGCCACCACCAGTCCTATTATAAGTCCCAGAATTATCAGGAGGTTGCGATTCTTTCTCTTCCTCATCGTGCCAAAGTTTAAAGGGATTCAGGAGGTCTTATACCGGTATCCCATGTCCTCCTTTTCGAATATCCATGCGGTGAATTCGCCCGGGTCTATCAGTAGTTCTCCATCTTCGAAGTTCCAGTTGTATATGGGCCTGTCGAATCTGGAACTCATGTCCTCCACGTGGGCCTCGTTCAGGATTTCCCTCACGCGATTCTTCCACCTCTCCACATTCTCCTCGCTTATGTCTATCCATTCGTTGTTCCGGAAGAAGTTGAGATGCTTCTCGTCCACCTTCCATTTCCCCTCCCAGTGCTTGTCCCTGAAGTGGCGCCTTGCCATCAATAGCCGGTCGGGGTGGATGAATATGGGGATGCCTATGGAGAGGGCTGTCTGCCGGTATGCGTCGTTGTCCATGACGAATTTCTGCATATCCTCCACTACGCGGGATGTGTCTGTCTGGAGGAATCTTTCAGCGGTTCTGTATATCTGAAGCAGCATTTCTCCCTCCATTATGAGTTTGCTGAGGCGGGGAGGTCCCAGTATTTCGAAAGCCCAGCTCCTCCCGCCGTATTTATCCTTCATCTCCTGCAGTATCCTGAGGGCCCTGTACCTGAGATACCCTGCCCTGTAAGATGGATTCATGAGGGAGCCCCCGAGGGCGGAGAGGACCTCGAAGGAGGTTATATCTCCCATTGCTTCCATGAATACCGCATTGGCGATTTCCTCCGGTGTCACTGCTTCCATCTGATTCAGACTGGTGATGGCCTTGAATTCCTCCATGGTGAAGACGCCGTTTTCCCCGGTGTCCACATAAACATCCTCCATAACCTGTCCATCCGTCTTACCCCTATCGATGGAGTCTATGTCGAATTCCGAGCCGTATTCCAGTTTCACCGGCTCCTTCTCGTCGTAGATGTAGATGGGTTTCCCCTTCTTCCTGATGGGACCGTGACCTATATTCTTCCATGCAATCAGCGCGGCTGGCTTTATCTCCTTGATTATGGGGCCCATCTCCTTCTTCCGACCCCTGCCCAGTATGGAGAAGTAGGGGGTTCTCGATGCCAGGAAGAGGAGCATGGTGTGGGCTCCTGCCAGCGCTGATTTGGAGAGCAGAACTCTGGATGGTCTTTCCTCCCCATGGGTATAGGGGATGTTGAGTCCCATTCCACCCGTTCCCGTCGTCCCCACCTTGATATATACGCGGGTGTTGTTCTCCACCATGGATTCCCACAGAATCTGTATGTGCCTTATGAGGAGGGGAATGGATGAGGAGGAGATGAGCTTCAGGACTGCCAGTTTCAATTCATCCGTGGAGGCCCTTTCCAGCATGGAGAGGATGTTGCGGGAGGAGGTGAAGATGTCCTGATAGGCGAGGGCCGTGGCGGTGTTTATGGTGTCTATTATGATTCTGGGCCTGTACCGGGATATGATTCTGTGGAGGAAGGATTCCTGGAATACTTCCTCGTTGAAGTCGGAAAGGGCATCCATCACCATCTCCTCCAGCACTTCATCTCTCGACTTCTGTCTGGAACTCTCCCTGACGAATATATTTCCGTATTCGCCATCGAAGGTGGTATCCGGGAAGTCCCTTCTCAGAATCCGGAGGGCTTCTTCCACCTCCTCCTTTCTTAATCCGGTTATGGCTATCTTCCGGAAGCCTTCCGATGCGAATTTTCGGGCCACAGCCATTCCCACCTGGCCCGTCCCACCCAGGATAAGTACATCAAAATCATGGAAATCCGATTCCTTCATGGTAGCCTCCTGTGGATAAAGTTTACAGGCGATGCGGCGATGGAATAAAATTTCCTCCCCGTGAAAATTAGCAAATTCCTCCCCTCATCCTACAAGGTCCTTCGACTCAGGGAATTGCTGCGTGAAAACGATTTCGTCTTCTTAATTACATCGGACCCCGCTCTGCGGGAGGAGGTGGAGCAGTTCGAGGGACTCATGGTGGTGTTTTCTGCGCAGGAAATCGAGGAGAAGCTGAAATTCCGCTATATGCATATCCGGACGGGGGATGCTTTGGAGAGGGATGCCCTCATCCAGATTCTGACCAGAAGCGGTTTCGAGAGGGTGGAGTACGTGGAGGAAGAGGGGCAATTCGCCGTGAGGGGTTCCATAGTGGACATCTTCCCGCCGAACTTCGAGTATCCGGTGAGGCTGGACTTCTTCGGAGACGAGGTGGAGGAGATAAGGCGTTTCGACATCCAGAGCCAGAAGTCCTTCGAGAAGGTGGAAGAGATAAGGCTGAGGGTCCATTCGGAGGAAGTCTTCGATGGCAGGTATGCGGTGGTGGAGGAGTCCATGGAACCGGCCCCTCCCCACGTGAAGTCCATAATGTTCTCCGCGAAGGTGGTATCGGAGGGGATTGCCTCCTATCTGGAGAAGGGGTACCAGGTCATATTTGCCACGAAGGACGAATGGAGAGCGCAGAGGATAAGGGAACTCTATCCCCGGGTGGAGATTCTGCCGGCAGAGTTCAGGGAGGGTTTCGTGGATGAGAGGGAGAAAGTGGTTCTGATTTCTTCCGGTATCTTCATTTCCTCCCTTCCCAGGAGAGCCCTTCAGATGGCCCGGACGTTGCAGGTGGGGGAGCTGGTGGTGCACGAGGATTACGGAATAGGGAGATTCGAGGGGATGGAGATAAGGGAATCCGGGGGCATACCAATGGAATTCCTGCGGGTGCGATACAGGGATGGTGTCCTGTACATCCCCATATACAACCTGCGGAAGGTTCGGAAGTACACGGGCTCCGGGGATGTGGACATGGACGAAATGGCTTCCCGCTCCTGGATTGCCCGCAGGTCCCGTGCAAAGCGCTCCGCAGAGAAACTGGCCATAACCCTCATGTCCCGCATGGCGTACAGGAGGAAGATGAGGGGTTTCGCCTTCGGCAGATTCGAGGAAGAAGCCCTTCTGGAGGCCACTTTCCCGTACAGGGAAACCCCGGACCAGATGCAGGCCATTCGGGATGTCCTCTCCGACATGGAATCCCCCCGTATAATGGAGAGGTTGGTGGCGGGGGATGTGGGATTCGGGAAGACGGAGGTGGCCATAAGGGCTGCCTTCAAGGCTGTCTGGTCCGGGAAGCAGGTGGCGATTCTCGTCCCCACCACAATTCTGGCATATCAGCATTACAGGAACTTCAGGAAGAGGCTGGAGGACTTCGGCATAAGGGTGGAGATGCTGTCCCGCCTCCAGACTCCCGCACAGGTGAAGCGCATAAAGGAGGACCTCGCCCGGGGGAAGGTGGATGTAATAATCGGAACCCACAAACTCCTTTCGAAGGATGTGGTCTTTAGGGACCTGGGGCTTCTGATTATCGATGAGGAGCACAAATTCGGAGTTCGCCACAAGGAGAAGTTGCGAAATCTGAAACTCGATGTGGACACCCTCTACCTGTCCGCCACCCCCATCCCCCGCACCCTGTCCATCGCCCTCAAGGGGCTGATGGATGTCTCTGTAATCAAGACCCCTCCCCAGGGACGGCGGCAGGTGATAACCTACATTGCTGAGTATTCGGACGATATAGTGAAGTATGCCATATCGCGGGAAATCGAGAGGGGAGGTCAGGTCTTCTACATTTACAATCGCATAAGGGAACTGGAGACCATAGAGCAGAAGCTGAGGGAGTTCTTCCCCGGCATCCGTATAGTCAGGATTCACGGCAGGATGGACAGGAAGAAAATCGAAAGGGCTTTCATCCAGTTCATGGAGGGGAAGGTGGATGTTCTCCTTTCCACCAATATAGTGGAATCCGGTCTGGACTTTCCCAATGCCAACACCATCATCGTGCACAGGGCAGAAATCATGGGCCTTGCGGAACTGCATCAGTTGAGGGGGAGGGTGGGACGCTCCACCAGGCAGGGATTTGCCTATTTTCTGGTGCAGGGAAAGTTGACACCCGAAGCGGAAAAGAGGCTCAAGGCCATAGCATCTTACAGTTATCTGGGAAGCGGACTGGATATAGCCCTTGCCGACCTGGAGATAAGGGGTGCCGGTAACATATTCGGCTTCGAGCAGAGCGGTCATGCCCATTCTGTGGGATTGTGGCTCTACATGAAGTACTTCGAGAATGCCATAAGGCGGATGAAAGGGGAGGAGGTGAGGGAAGATGTGTCTCTCGAGATAAGGGACAGGGCATTCATCCCCGGGGATTACATTCGCAATCAGGATGTTCGACTTTACTTCTACGAGAGACTCTCGTCTGCCATCACTCCTGCCGAAATAGATTCCATCGAATGGGAACTGGAAGACAGATTCGGTCCCCTCCCGCTGGAAGCCCGCAAACTCCTGGATATACACAGGGTGAGGGTGCAGTTTCCCGATTACGACCTGATAAGGGTGGAGAATGGTCGCGTGGAACTGTTTCGCAACGGAAATCTGGAGAGGATTCTATCCCTGAGGAAGGCCCTGAGAATTCGGGTCTGAAAGACCTTAAACTTTGCCCATGAAGAGATTGTGGGCACCATGGAGGATTACGTACATTCTTAACGTGGATGCGCGGGATGAGTGCATCTTCTGCACCCGCCCCCAGGGGGAGCCCTCCGAGGAGAATCTGGTCCTGTATAAGGGAAAGCACAACTTCATCATAATGAATCTCTTCCCCTACAACACCGGGCACCTTATGGTGGCCCCCTACAGGCACATAAGGAATCTGGAGGACATGACCCCGCAGGAGCATCAGGAGATGATGGAACTGGTGACCCTATCCATACGGGCCCTCAAGGAGGCCTATAAACCCGATGGATTCAACATAGGGATGAATCTGGGAAGGGTGGCCGGAGCCGGAATCGATGACCACCTTCACATGCACGTGGTTCCCAGATGGAATGGAGACACCAACTTCATGCCCGTGACCGGATACACGAAGGTGATACCGGAGGGGGTGAGGGAAACCTACAGGAAACTCAGGGAAGTTCTGGAAAAATTAGTATAGGAAGTGGGCCCGGCAGGACTCGAACCTGCAACCCACGGATTATGAGTCCGCTGCTCTGCCGATTGAGCTACGGGCCCTTCCGATGCAGTGAAATTTTAAAGGAAAGGGTGGGGTCGTTTCAAGTCCCTGAGGGCCATTTTCCGCGAAGGGAAGGAAGGATGCTTTCCGTATTTTATCTGGCTATCGTGGGGAATCCCTTCGCTCTATTCTTCCTTCAATCCCGCCATGGATTCCATTATCGCCACGATGATGGAGTAGAGCAGGATGCCCAGAAGACTGCCCCAGAATCCACGCATTTCGAATCCCGGAACCAGCCAGTCCACGAAATAGAAGAGGAAGAGATTCAGGAATATGAGCCACAGACCGAGCGTTATGAGGGTAATGGGAAAAGTAATCGCTTTGAGGATGGGTTTCACATAACTGTTTATGAGGCTTATGAGGATGGAAGCCACGATGAGCCCGCTGGTGCTGGTGAATTTGATGGATGGGACTATGAGGGACACTATCCAGAGCGCAAGGGCATTGATGGCAAATGTCATGAGAAATCCCATATCAGACTTTCCCTCCCATCTGCCTCAGAAATTCTTCTACCTCCCTGTGTCCGTGCCTTATGGCCAGGGCGAGGGGTGTGTATCCCGCTAAATTTTCCGCATTCACATCTCCGCCGAATTTTACCAGTTCCTTCACCATTCCCAGATGGCCGACGCGGGCGGCCACGTGGAGGGGTGTCTCTCCGTTCTCATCCTTTGCATCGGGGTTCGCTCCTGCCATAAGGAGAATCTTCAGCTTGTATATGGGGAACAGGTAGTTTATATCCTCGCAATTGGCAATCTCGTGCAGCAGGGTTTCCCCGCCCTTCCTGTAATCGAGGCTCACGTTCAGGATGTTGACGGCATCCCTTATGAGTCGGGTTAGAGAGTCCATTTTCCTGACGATTTCGGATTCATCGTAGGCGAAAGCCAATCTGTCCAGTATGATCTCCACAATGTCGAATTTCAGTTTCTTGCTGAATTTCTTCCCGGATATCCTTCTGAGGAATTTCATCAGGAGATTCCTGCGGGGGATAAGGGCCTCCACTATGGTGCCTATGGTCTCTATCTGGCGGCGGGATACCGGTTTCAGGAGGGCATCCAGGTCCGTGGAAGCCAGTTCCCTTATCTCCTCAGGGGAGAGTATGGAAATATCGAGAGGGCGTCGCCTGGATTTCGTTTTGACCCTGAATCCCTTCCTGCGCAGGTATCTGACTATCCTCCCATCTTCTATCTCGTATGGAATTTGCCTGGGCTCTATGGGGAATTTGCGGAGGACCTTCTTTATCAGTTCAGGGTCTCCGGATTCTATGGCGTAATCCAGTATGTCCTTCCCGGAATCGTCCGGCATGACTGCCACTGATGGGTTTATGGTTTCCATAACCACCTCTATGGTGTCCCCATCCCTGCTCTCTATGGCGTACATGAGGGCATTCTTTCCGCGATCATCCCGCAGATTTATATCCGCTCCATTCGATATCAGGAGCTTCAGGTTTTCGGATTTCCCTCCCATGGATGCATGGTGGACCGGGGTCCTGGTGAGGCCATCGGGAAGATTCACAGCTCGGGATGGATTTCCCGAATCTTCTATGAGTATTCTGAGCATTTCCGGAGTTCCCGCCCGGGCCACGAAGTGAATTACCCTCACATCCTCCTTCATGGGAAAGAGTTGATACAGGGGGGTGTAATAGTGGATATCTCCGGCTTTTACCAGATTGAGAAACTCCCTCCCCCTTCCCTCCGAGACTATCTTTGCAAGGGTGGAATCTTTCATAATTCCGCTATATCACCACCACTTCCCTGAATGTTCCATAGACCTTCTTCAGTGTATTCATTATCTCCCCCTCTGTGGCATAGGCTTTCACGGCTTCCAGCACGAATGGGACCAGGTTCCTGTCTTCCCTCGCGGCCCTCTCCAGTTCATCCAGTTTCTGCTTCACCAGTTCGTTGTTCCGTGTCTGCCTTATGTGCCTTACGAATTCCTTCTGCTGCTTTTCTATCTCCGGGTCCACATAGAATTTGGGAACCTCCAGGGGCACATCGTCCTGATATGCATTGACTCCCACGATTATGTAGTCTCCGCTCTCCACCCTCTGCTGGAATTCGTAGGCGGCGTCTGCTATCTCCTTCTTGACGAATCCGTTGTTGACAGCCTCTATCATTCCATCTAGGAAGGAGCCATCCCCCATCTTGAGAATCTTGTCGAAGTACTCGTATGCCTGCCTTTCTATCTCATCGGTGAGGGCTTCCACGAAATAGCTCCCCGCCAGGGGGTCTATGGTGTTTATGACGCCCGTCTCGTAGGCGATTATCTGCTGGGTCCTCAGGGCTATGGTGACTGCCTCCTCGCTGGGCAGTTGCAGGGCTTCATCGTATGAATTGGTGTGCAGGGACTGGGTTCCACCCAGAACGGCAGCGAGTGCCTCTATGGTGGTCCTTATGATGTTGTTCAGGGGTTGCTGGGCTGTGAGGGAGCATCCGGCTGTCTGCGTGTGGAATCTCAGGCGCAGGCTTTCGGGCTTCTTTGCCCCATATCTGTTCTTCATCTCCCTTGCCCATATCCTCCTTGCAGCCCTGTACTTGGCTATCTCCTCGAAGAAATCCATGTGGGCGTTGAAGAAGAAGGAGAGTCTGGGGGCAAAATCATCCACGTTCAGACCCCTTCGGATACCCGCCTCCACGTATGCGAATCCATCGGCAAGGGTGAATGCCAGCTCCTGAACAGCAGTAGAGCCAGCTTCCCTTATGTGGTATCCGGAAATGGATATAGTGTTGAACTTGGGGGTGTGCTGTGTGGAGAATTCGATAATGTCCGTTATCAGTTTAATCGAAGGTTCGGGCGGGAATATGTATTCGTTCTGGGCGTGGTACTCCTTAAGTATGTCGTTCTGGAGGGTTCCCCTTATCTTCTCCCATGGAACCCCCTGCTTCTCCGCAATGGCAAGGTAAAGGGCGTAGATGAAAATGGCGGGGGAGTTGATGGTGAAGGAGGTGGAAACCTCTCCCAGATTTATTCCATCGAAGAGAATTTCGAAGTCAGCAAGTGTATCCACCGCGACTCCTTCCCTTCCCACTTCTCCTTCTGCCCTGGGGTCATCCGAATCGATGCCCATCAGGGTGGGCATGTCGAAGGCGGTGGAAAGACCCGTCTGTCCCTGCTTCATCAGGAATTTGAATCTCTCGTTGGTGTCCTTCGCCCTACCGAAACCGGCGAACATGCGCATGGTCCATATCTTTCCCCTGTACATGTTGTAATAGGGTCCCCTCGTATATGGATACTCTCCGGGGAATCCCAGCTCCTCCAGATAGTCCTTGTTCTCTATATCCTTCGGTGTGTACAGGTCCTTTATGGGTATTCCGGATATGGTCCTGTACGAAGGTCGGGTGGTGTCCTGGAATTTCTCCCTCTTCTCCTTCCACTTCCTGTAAGCCTCTTCGAACTTATTCCTGTCGAATTTCATGGCTTAATTTTACACCTTTCATCTACAGGGGCAATGTTCCGGCCATTCACCCTCCGATAGAAATCCGGACTTTACAGTAAACTCACGGAATGGGTGAATTGCTGCCCGTCCGGTTTTCCCTCCGGAAGGTTGTTCGTAAAGGGGCGGAGGCGCCCCTTATCTGATTATGAGCTTCCTCTCCGCGATGGTTTCGTTTTCCCTCAGGATTCTGAGAATGTAAACCCCTTTCCCCATATGCGACAGGTCCAGAACGGTGCCGGCGTCTATGGTCTTTCTCTCCACGAGTCTGCCCGATAGGCTGTACACTGCCGCGGTGAATTTCCCCGCTGGGAGTGCGAACCTGAAGGTGTTCCGGGGTCCGTATATCACTTTCACTTCCTGGGATTCTTCTCCGATGGCAACGGGAGTGGGAACCGGTCCCACACCGCCAGAGACCACAAGCGCAAAGGGCAGAGGGCCATTGGGCACATTCTCTCCCGAAACCCTCACGTAGAAGGTGCCCTTAACTCCCTGAATCCTCACTATTTCCCAGGTGTTGGCATCATCGTCGTTGAATGTGTTGGCAGGGGTGAGATTGTCCACTCCTGATGTGGTGGCATTGCCGTAATATGTGTCTCCGGTTGCACTGTCTATTACCACCAGGTCCAGGTCGTTCACAAGGCATCCTCCCCCGCTGGCGCAGTTCGTGGAGGCAGGAGCATCCGACCACGCCAGAACGAATCGGGTCACCATGTTGGGATTGACCACGTAAACCTTGTATTCTGCCACATCCCCCGTGTTGATGCCGGTGGTATTATCCACGAACCACAGGTGGGATTTCCTCTCGTCGGCGGAATCCGCAGAAGTAATCCAGTCGTCCTCCGGGGAGAAGTACATGAAGTTGTCGAGTACGGGTCTTCCCGCTCCCTCGTTGCCGTTGGGGACAGGGTTGTCGGGTGCTGCGGGCTCGTTTCCGAAACTCACATCTCCATCGTGGGCTGTCGGGACTGCGCTCGCCAGCATGGAGGCTTTGACCAGTGCGGCGGAAGGATTTATCCCAGCAGTTGTGTTTCTGGTCCCATTGAGGAACCAGCCCTCCCTGTAGTACTGCCTTATGAGGGCTGCCATCCCGGCCGCCGAGGGAGTGGCCATGGATGTCCCCATCCACCACCAGGATGAGGTTATTCCGCACGTGGTGCTTCCATCGACGGAGTAGGTTGTGTCCCCTATGACCAGAACGTCGTTTCCGAATCTGCCGCTCGGATAGGAGCCGTAAGCACTCCACCCCATCTTGGCGTCCACCCTCCTCGCCATCGCTCCGACCGTGATGTCGTTCTTCGCTGTGGCAGGGTCGCTGGCCGTCCTGTAGCATCCTGAAGCGCAACTCTGGTCGCCGTGATTTCCCGCCGCAAATACCACCACCATGTCCCTGTTGCTCCATACGAAGTTATCTATAACCTGTGCGTCCGTGTTGTAATCCGATGGGGAGCATCTCGAACTGAAAAATCCTGGGCATATCATACCCCAACTGTTGGTGTGCACCCTTGCCCCCCTGTCGTACGCATCCTGCAGTACCGTGGCGAATCCGGAAGAGCCCCCTCCCAGCGGCTCCTGAGAAACCAATCTGGCCTTGTATGCCATTCCCCTGTAGGGGAGGTTCTGAGGGGCGGAGGTTATAATCTCGTCCGTTCCTCCCAGAGCAGTGCCGGCTGTGTGGTTTCCATGGCAACCACTTCCCGGATTGGAATCGCAACTGGTTCCGGAGGTCAGGGATGTCTGGCCGCATCCGCCGTTGTCGTAATTGCACAGGTCCACTATTTTCGTCAATCCATCGACCGTTCCATCGAACATGCAGTGGGTCGCATTCAGACCGTCATCGTTGTGCCCGATGATTTCCCCCTCTCCGTGAATCCCCTTCATCCACACGATAGTGTCCGTGGGGGATGTGGAATTCTCCAGGTCCAGGAAATCTCCCACCTGATGGGTTATGACCTTGGCGTTGTTCCAGCTGGTTATGGGGTGCCTGAACTCGATGAATTTCACATCGGGCAGATTCGTTAACTGGAGTATCGAGGTGAGGGGCAGAGAAACCTCCACATAGGGGACGTAAAGGGTATTGACGTGTATCGGTTCGTAGCCCTTCTTCCTTACGATGGAAGCGATTTCCTCGAGTTGCTCCTTCTCGTATGTCAAAATCCTCACCCTGTACCTGTCTTCTTCCTTCACGTAGCACGAGTTGAGTTTTTCCTGCATGTGTACGGGCAGTTTATAGGAAGGCTCCATGGGTATGATTCTCTGGATGAATGGAAGCGAACTGATGTCTTCGAGGGTCTCCCTGTCAGCCTTTATGAGAAATGCGTAATGGGGCAGGTAGTCGTAGAACTTCACTCCTTTGCTGGAGAGTATATCCCTGTACTCTTTCCTGACGGGACCCGTGAACTGGATTATATGATAATCGTTTTCGGACAGGAAAACTCCTCTGTCCGGATATCCATCCACACGATGACCATGGACCCACAGAGGAACACTTATCAGCCATATCATGGTGAGATTAATTTTACTGTCTCAATAGGTTAGCCTATGCTATATTCGGTCTGTAAAATGCATTGCACTAAATAGATTACTGGTTAATGTTTTTTGAGCACAAGATTAAAAAAGGTTCCAGTTTCCAGGGTTTCCACTCCGAACCCCTCCGCCATTGCAATTATGTCCCCGGCGGAAAAGAACCTGCTCCTCATGAGGGCCAGTCTCTCGAAGAGGGCGACGAATTTGATGGGGAGGCGCTCTATATTGGGCTCCCGGATTATGAGAATCCCTCCGGGTTTCAGGACTCTATGGCACTCTTCCAGTATGCGCCTGTGGTCCCTGAAGTGGTGAAATGAATCCACCACGATTATGGAATCGAAGGATTCATCCGGAAAGGGCATGTTCTCTCCCTCCCCTCTCACGGCAGGGAGTCCTTTCGCTTTTGCCTGACGCAGCATGTTGAAGGATTCATCCAGTATAATACGGGTCAGAGTTTCGGGGAGATGCTGGCTTACCCTTCCGGTTCCACCTCCCAGGTCCAGCAGTAGATTTCCCTTCAGATGCTTCACTATTGGCTCCACATCCCCTATTCCTCC